>NZ_JAAIWM010000001.1:900000-1018228 GCF_011008845.1 Bacillus mesophilus
AGCAATTGTAGGACTATTATTATTTGGGCTTCCAACAAGTGACGTTCCTCATCTTGCTTATAGCAATGGAGAAGTAGTTGAACGAAATCTCGCCATTCATTTAATTGGACAATATTTACTAAGCTCAATCGACATTCTAATGATTGCCACCATGGCCTTCATGATCTCAGCTGTATTCCGGAATAGTTCACTAGCAATTGGGCTTTCATTATTTCTACTTTTCATGGGTGCTAATGTTACGTTCCTCCTTGCTAGTCGATACGAGTGGGCGAAATATATTCTATTCGCCAACACTGACTTAACGATTTACACGGACGGCATGCCACCGGTCGAGGGCATGACAATCGGGTTCTCAATCATCGTCCTTCTCGTTTACTTTATTATTTTTCACTTACTCGCATTTGGGGTATTTAAGCAAAGAGATGTGGCTGCTTAACTTGGGTTGATGTTAATAGTGGTGATACGCTAAAAGGAGTGATTCGAAATTTCGAGTCACTCTCTTTTGCTGTTATTACTCATGTTAAGGGAAAAAGTGTCACCTGTTTCAAGTGACTAATATCACATCCACTTTAATACAACTTCATTAAAATAAGAGCAACTACTTCTTACTAAAGGTTGCGATCGCATGGATGTACTTCAAACGATTTTAGAGGACTTCTCTTATCATGAAAAATGGAATTTCGGTGTTCTTTACTTTGTATTATTAGCCATCATGTTATACCTTTTTTTACTTCCTACATCCTCTACACATACAAAGCTTAAATCAGGTTTATTTGTAGTAGGGCTTTTCATTTATTTCTTTGCTCTAGGAAGTCCATTAAATTTGTTAGGTCGAATTCAGTTTAGAGCTCATATCATCCAAATGATTATGCTATTTTTCTTGTCCGCTCCCCTACTCGCTATAGGTCTAAAAGGAGAATTTCTAAGAAGAGCAATGTCTGTACCATTTTTAAATCAGCTATTGCGTAGACTCATGAACCCAGCTCCTTCATTGATTGTGTTTCACGTTCTATTTATCAGTTATCATGTTCCAGTGATCTTTGATTACGTTAGAATAAACCTTTTTTTACATTACTTTTATTTATTTGCCATGTTTTTAGTTGCCCTTTTATTTTGGTGTGCTGTTTTCCCGCCAGTTAAAGAGTTGAATCAACTAACCAACAAACGTCGCAAGAATTTTTATATGAGTTATATTCTTTTATTTATCCCTTTGGCAGCTGTTCTTTATCTAGTCAAACAAAGCTTCTACTCTATTTATACAGACATGGATTTAATGATTACTTCCCTTGAATTCTGCTTACCCACAGGAGATTTAGCAGAGCCGATTATCGAAGAAGAACTTATCGAGGCACTACTTCCATTTCCACCACAACGAGAACAGGTTATTGGGAGTGTGATTCTACTTACAACTCAGCTCATTTCTTTATGCCTCTATCCTTTTTTAAAGCGCTTTGTTAGCGAAAAAAGTTAATGAATACTATTAGGCTGCTATGCAATGACAGCCTAATCCTTTTTTGCTGATGTTTTCGCATACTTTGTTGCTATTTTAATAAAGAATGAATGTATATCTAGCCCGTTGATTTCCCCTGCAGACACTCGCTTTCCGCGGGGAGGGACGTGAGCCTCCTCGGCTTCGCCTGCGGGGTCTCACACTTCCCTCTATCTCCCGCAGGAGTCGAGTGCCTTCCGCTCCAATCAACTCAAACAAAGTTATTCAATTAAAAAAAATCTTTACAAAAAGAGCCTTTTGATACCATTAAAGCACTCTTGGACTTGCGTGTGTTTCTTCAAACCTTTCCACCCAAGTCAATGCTATTGCAAACCGTTCAATTGGCAGATTAAACGGAATCCACTTCTCTCTCGATTACTAGACCTGCAAAAGTGGCATCCGAAAGGACTGTTCACCATAATAGCTGATGATTTTCTTAAAATTATGTTTCGTCTAAAAATGCATAGCCGACCAATTTTCCAACTTGCCCAACAGGCGGACTCTTGTATAAGAAGTCGTCTGCATTGGTTCCATAAACTGTTCAATCATTTCACTGCTAAAGCCTTGCCCCTGTAAATCCGGGTCGATAAATAAAAAGTTCAGAAACACAATATCTTCTTCCGGAAACCCTAAATACTACGTCATATGAACCCTAACTTAAAAGCACTTATACAATTAACAGAAACTCTAGCTGAATAATGTTTACTTTTATATACTCGTTCTAGATACTTTCACATTGTTTGGTACCTTACCATAATGTCTTACAAACGGTAAACAGAAAACAATGATTGCTGCAATAACTTCTAGTAATCCAGCATAAATAAATACCACCTCTGGTTTTACCCACTCCATAGACCACCCAGCAATCGCCTGAGAAATAGGAACAGACCCAGACATGACTAAAATCATGACACTTATTACCCTTCCAAACAGCTTACGTGGAATAATTGTATGGTTCACACTTGGAGCAATCACATTAACAGCTGTTTCATGCAATCCTAATAATGCAAATAATAAAAGTAAAAACAAAATATGGTCTGTAAATCCAATGCAAACGATCACGATCCCCTGTAAAAAACAAGTTAATAGTGTCATATATGGTTTTGGATTCCGAATTATCCAAAGGGAGAAGAGGAGAGCCCCAATTGCACTTCCAACCCCGATCCCAGTATTCATCAAGCCAAATCCTTCTACACCAAATCCTTTATCAGTTGCAAGGAATGGAATACTTACAATAGTAGCTCCAACAGCTGCATTGGCGAAAAAGGCAAAGACTGCCATTGTAAAAATAATTGGGGTGCTTATAAAATATTTAATTCCATCCTTTGCATCCTGTAGTATATTGTTATTATTTACTTTAATGTCCTCTTGCTTATCAAAGGTTACCTTTAATAATAAAAGTACCGATACTATGAAGGTACCTGCATTTATTAAAATAGCAATCTGTGTACTCCCCAACGCCACTAAGCCAGCACCGACTAACGGGCCTACAACGGCCGAGACATTTCCAGCTATCATTAGTAAACTCATAGACTGTGTATAGTATTCTTTATCTACTATTAAAGTTCTACATGTTATTGTAGCAGGTTCTTCAACAGCATCTACCATTCCAAATATTGCTCCAATACAATACACGAGCCATATATTAAGATCATCAGCAAAGCTTATTCCTACCAAAATAAAGATTAAAAGAGCACGGATTATTTTAGAAATAATCATTAGATGTTTTGCGTTAAATCTGTCTGTAATCATACCTCCAATTAATATAAAAACCATTTTTGATATTCCAACAATAAATAAGTATGTACCTACAACTAAAGGAGATCCCTTTTCCTCAATGAGTAACCAAGTTAGTGCTATGATAAAGATAGAATCACCTAATGATGTGAACCATGCACTAGACCAATAGAATAGAAAATTTTTATTTTTAAATATCTTTATATTCTCTTTTAACATTTTATTTTGTCCTCAATCTTTATAAATTCTGCTGAAATGTCTAACTTATTTAGATAAGGATAGGTCTAATCTACCTAAACTTCTTCTATAACTGAATCAATTCTACTAAAAAGGGAATTAATCCTTCTTGGATTAACTCCCTTTTTTATTCACAATGTTTTCTCCATTTCCATAATATTGGATAGTCTATAATTGAAATAGTACATATTGGAAGTGTGATTCTATTTACAACTCAGCTCATTTCTTTATGCCTCTATCCTTTGTTAAAACGTTTTGTTAGCGTGAAAAGTTGATTGAAACTATTAAAATAGGCTGCCATATAATGACAGCCTATTTGCTCTTTGTTCAAAGGATCCTACCGCTAGTCGAGTAAACAAAACGTTATTTTTCAGTATAATTTAATTGATATAAACCACTTATTTCAAAAGTTAATTCTCTACTTTTCTTTAGTTCTTCTTGTTCAAAAGTAAAAGAAACGAACTGTTCAAATCTCCCTTCGTGATCTCCGCTGCCTCTACCAAAATTACCCAACTCCCCATTTTCGTCAAAAACACGGTGAAAAACGTCTCCAGTAGTATAAGTACCATCATCATTTAGTCGAAAATGACTAAGAACGGTTCCGTTTTTCGAATTAACATGACTATCAAATCCGATTATAATATCTATTTCCTTGTTCTTGGTAAACGGATTTTCTTTTTCATATGTTTCTATAACGAAAACATCGGTATCATGAATGGATGTTATTTTTATGGGTTCAACTATTCCATTTAAGATCTTTTCAGTAGGAAGAGTAAATGTTATTTCTTCCTTATAAGGAATCGTTTCTGTGTGATAAGCATCCAAATTCTGTCTTATAAATTGTATATCTTTTTCCTCTATAATCGAACATGCACTTGTTAACATTAGTAGTAATAGTAAAAAGATCACATTACAGGATGATATAATTTTAAATGAGTTTTTCAAAAACACCCCTCCCCATCGCACTCTCACTGTTATCCAGGAACGGTCTTAGCTCAATAATTTTCAGCAATAGAAATTAACCATTCTTTGTCTTCTTCATTACTTGTGAACAGGTATTTATAACTTTGCTGGATTGAATCTCTCCACTTTAATACATATTCTGTATCTTTTGAAATCCAAACCATGTCAGCTATTTTACCGTTTTTAATCTTCTCTGATGTACTTTTATCAAACATTGATGATGTAATCATAAACGTAATCTTATGACCTTCCATTTCGTAGAACACCTTTGTCACTGGATGTGTAAAGCCGTCATGTTCATACGTTATTTTTTTAATTACATAGCCACTTGGCATAAGAGGAGTTTGAAATTCACCAATCTCTTCTTCTGCACCTTCTTTGCTTTCAAATGTAAGGTATTGTCCATCGTTACAAGCAATTAGAGAAAGACTAAAAGAAAGTAATACTAGCAACTTAATTAACTTCACCTTATCCCCCACTTTAATTTTGCCTTGTCAGCTCTTCTGCAGGAAAACACACATATTTAATAAATATGATCAGGCATTCACGTGTTCTCATTCCGACAACAAGTAATAGTATCTAGTAGGCGATCCCTACACGTGATTTTATATAATAGTTACTTTCAATCTGTCTATATGAAAATTCTGCCGTATCCGATACGTATATTTTATCTCCTCCCACCGGTAAAAAATCACGTTCCACACGATATTCACCTATTCTTTCTCCATCCGGTAAATACGTAGGACATACAATAGTCCAATCAAGTGTTGATTGTTTTAGCATATCGTAAACTTTATGATGTTCTTCTGCTGCGCGGGTTGATTTACGTTTTGATTCGCTTGACTGATAACGGAGTATGGTTGGCGTAGTTCTACTCTGTAAAATCCCCGCAGTCCCTATTGTAATAATTCGTTGTATACCTTCGTTTTCCATTGCTTTGATCACTAATGGCATACTTTCTGATAGAGTGGTTGTACCATCGGTATTTAGAGCACTAATAACCACATCAATTCCGTGCATTGCACGTACTATATCATTTTTATTTAAAGCATTACCTTGAATAATGGTTAAATTTCCACTATTTATTTGAATCTTCTCTGGAGTGCGAACTAATACAGTGACTTGATGTTGATCATGAAGGGCATAAGTTACTATTTGACTTCCAACTCGTCCAGTTGCACCTAAAATTAAAATATTCAAAAGTAGGATCCTCCTATTTACGGATACAGAATTTTTTTGTGAATACAAGTTAACAACACTCTTACACTAACCTTCCCCTTGTAAAATAACTTCTTACTAAAAAAAGGGTTTTAATTTTCTTTCTTATTAACTTTCAGTATTTCTTTTAATGTTGAATGAATGTTATTTAGACTAATCAAAACTAAACCTAACATAATAAAAGTAACTACTTCTCGTGTAATAAAAGAGATTACACCTAGTATAAAAAAGTATAGTGTATATAACCAATTTTTCATTTTCCACCGTCCCTTTAAGTCCTAGTTATTACTTAAATCGTATGTATTTCTGCCCTTCTATAATTGTTCATCTCTAACAAAATTTATAAAATTATTGCCCCCTAGATTGTAAAAAAGCTGCCTATTGGCAGCTAGTATCTTTTAGCAAAACTTTGGTAAATCCGTGATAATTTAAAACAAATCAATATCATGCATAATCCTTTGGACAACATCTCTGACATCTAACTATATAGTTATCTAATTCTTGGCTTATTGTGATTGCCTCTTTGCTTGACAACCCTTTTTCTAACCCTACGCTGATTAATTCATTTCTAAGGATTTCTATTTTTCTACGAAGCTCATTTGGTTTTAGTGGATTTATAAGGTTAGTGTCCATTACTGATTTTCTCCTTAGAACTTGTCATTTCATTCCTATTCAATATAATTCATTATTTTTTCTTATAATTATATAATCGGTAAACATTATGTTATTATTAGCCCTTTTTACTTTTTCGCAATATTATTATTCTTTCGATATTTATAGAGCTCTTGGCAAAAGAATACACTTTAATTACCACTTTTATATCAACTAACACGACTTCCAAATTATACCTCTTTTTCTTTAAATGGTCTATAATTGAATTAGTACATGATGCTTCGAAAAGGAGTGTGTGGTGTTGAATAATTCGTGGAATAAAGTTATATATAAACTTGGCTCACCTCTATATGATCAGTTCTTTAATTCAGGGATCTTCCTTCATGCCCGAAAACGAATCTTTCAATCTGTAAGGTTTGATCGTAGCCATAAAATCTTGTTTGTAGGGGTAGGTACGGGAGCTGATTTAGAGCTTATTAATTATTCTAGCTTAGATATAACGGCAATTGATTATTCTCCAGATATGCTTTCCAAAGCAAAAAACAAGTTTAGGGGATCTGATATTAGTTTTATAGAAATGGATGCTCAAAATATGTCTTTTAAAGATGAGGAATTTGATTATGTAGTGGCTAGTTTGATCTTATCAGTTGTGCCAGATGCGAACCAGTGTTTTCAAGAGATTAAGAGAGTGTTAAAACCCGGGGGGAAAGTGATTATATTTGATAAATTCGCTCCTAAGAATGATAAGCTTTCATTATCAAAGAGGATGCTGAGGCCGATTATTAGCGCATTAGGAACGGATATTGGACGCAACTTTGAAGAACTTATTCAAAAGAACAATAATCGAATACAAATAGAAGAAGATACACCCATTATGATGAATGGAATGTATCGGAAAATAATTGTGGCTAAAACGATGTAATATTTTTGTTTTTGTAATGAAAAAGAGCCCCTCTCGTGGGTCTCTTTTATTGATAAGAAACAAATTCATCCCACCGGATGGCTTCTAACTAAAAAACCCTAAAGCATATTTAATGCCTTCTTCGACTTCAGTTGTTTCATACCCTTCTAAATCTTCCTGTGATATCTCTAGCTTTGTTTTGGATAGCGAATACCCACTATCTAAATTCACGTCAAGCGTCACTTCGTATCCCGTTTCAGTTTGCTTAATATCGAGAATATCATAATCACGTATGTTCGTTCCTATTTCATATTCAACTGGTTCTAAATCAGACATCACATAACCCCCAAGAAGTATGTATTAAAGTATGATTGTATTTTATCCAAACTACACTAGAGAATACCTGACATTATGTAAATACAAAAAAAGCCCCCGAATCCGGAGACTAAGCTAACACTCTTTGAACCACTTGTTTTTTCTGTTTCTCAAACAATTGATACATATAGTAGTAAATCAACGCACTGATTACACAAAGGACAGTAAGCATCACAAATGTCCATTGATAGCCAATCCACATCGACAGTGAAATCGATATTGGTGCAATCGTCCGACCGATCGTAAATCTTAAGCTTGCTGCTGCAAAGTATTGTCCTCTCATATGTTCAGGTGCGAGTTTGGAAACGAAGCTCTGTTGAATCCCAACGACCATAATCTCAGCCATTGTAAAAATAGCCATTGCTCCTAACAGAACCCAAAGCATCGTCGATTGTCCGAAAAGGAAGATTCCTACCCCATATAGTAGAGCCGATGTAATAAAAACATCTCTTTCTCTATATTTATCGACCTGTCTTGTAATCACGACCGTTAGCAACGCAACCATAAATCCGTTAAAGGCAATAATTAGCCCGAATGCCTTCTCTCCGCCGAGTTCAAGACGGAAATCCCCAAATCCAATCAATGTTTGAAGTGGAACTAATTCTTTTGTATAAACAGCCATAAGAAGATCCAGCTGCATAAAGGTTTGAGCAGATACTACGCCTGCGATAATAAATAATAGGAAAATTTTATCTTGGAAAATGATTTTGTAGTCTGCCACCTGTTGGGTAATTGCTCCCACCAAGGTTACTTTTTCCGTCTTCTTTACAGCCTGATTTTGAAGAGAAGGTGCAGTTTCGGTCACCATCTTTTGTAAGATGATACCTATAACGAAGCTTGTTAGTGCTGCCGTTAACAATAATTCAAATCGGTGCTGAAAGAAAAAGATGCCGCCAACAATTGGGCCAATGACAACGGCTATGTTGATACCTGTATAAAAAATCGCGAAAACAGAGTTCCGATTCTTCTCCTCTACTACATCGGCAACCATGGCTTGACTGGCAGGCCAATACAATGAACCGAACACCCCAATGACCGTAAAACATATGAAGCTGACCAGGGCTGATTCCATCCACATTGAATTTGCGAACGCAAAAATCAGAAAGAACACACCCTGACCAAATGTAGAAATCACCATCATCCGCTTACGACCAAAATGATCTGCACAATAGCCACCCACTAAATTAGCCAAAACCCCAAAAACTTGGGATAAAATTAATAGTAGACCTGCCTTGTCCTTACCAAATTCTTCAGAAAAATATATCGCCATAAACGGGAAAAACATCCAGAACAACACATTAACAAAAAACTCACCATACAAACGAACCTTTAAGTTCAAATCCCAATCTCGTAATCTCATGTTCTACCTCTTCGCTATATTTAACACACAAAAGAGATTATACGCCATTGGACAGCCTTTTGGAAACAAAATTCCAAATATAGATATTTTAGAGTCTGAGTAACTCTGTGGTAATTAAAACAGTGCTGCCAAAACAAATCCAAGGACAAAAAAGACAATTGATCCAAACACAAGCGGATTCAATCGTAATGAAAACGGAGAACGCTTCATACTATAATTACTTTTTGAGCCTAAAATACTCGCTGCCACCATGGCTTCATTCTTATTTGCAACCATCCCACCACTACTTGAAAAATAGATGAAGGTGGCGCAACATGCAATCCCTAAATAAAACATAGCATCTAACAAGTAAAGACCTGTCATTTGTGAAACAAGATAAGCTAAGCCCGTTTCCACAACAATTACGATAAGTGTAAAGGTGAAATATTTCAATTTACCCATATGACAACCTCTCTCTCTACGTTATTTCCATTCCTTCTTATTTAATAAATACGTTTACAACCTCAATAGGTTTCAGAATATTTTTACTTTTATCGAAAAAATCCTACAAAAAAATACGCCTATTAAAAGCGTATTCAAGATTATTCATTTGAGATCATCGTTCTATTCTTACCTGACCTTTTCGCCGTATATAAAGCAGTGTCAGCCCCTTTGAACAAGGCTTCCTTCTGCATCCCAGGCATCAGTTTTTGAATGCCTGAACTGATTGTTACATGATTTCCCTCTAGCTCGTTAAAGGTTACTGCAGCAATATTTGTTCTAATCTCCTCGATTTTCTTAAAAAATTCCTCCGTACTGATCCCGATACTTACAATAGCAAACTCTTCGCCACCATAACGGGAACCAAAATCCTCTCCCTCTAGGCAATTTTTAATTTGCTCAGCCACTTTTACAATCACGCTGTCTCCCGCTCGATGTCCATACGTATCATTGATATTTTTAAAATTATCAATATCAAGTACCGATACATGTACATCTAATGTTTCGGGGGAATCAAAGGTAAATATTGAATCCAAATGTTCATGAAAGGAGCGGTGATTGTACAACTCTGTTGCAGGATCTATCCGAGTTAACCGTTCCATATAAATGTTTTTAGTAATCAATTCTCGCTTTTCTTTTGTCGTCCTCAATAGGTCATTCATGAGCTTACGACCATGCTTCAATAGAGTGGTAGTTAAAAAGGAAAATCCCATGATAATGGCAAACATAATAATAAAGTCAGAGTGCTTCATATGAGCTTGAACATTCTCTGAAAAGGCAGAAACACCTACAAAGGATAGTATAGCAACCAGTATAGACACTCTTAAAAGCGTTAAATTATAAAAAAACAAGGAAGTGAGGACGGGAAAAACAAATAGAAAGAGAGCAACCGTTTTTTCATACAAGGTTGTCACTAATACACAAACCATAATTGTTAAGGCAATCATGACCAGATATTCGATGTATTTTTTGACCCTTAATAGAGCAAATTCTATTATAGTCATGATGATAATCAGCTTTAGAGATGGATAAATGATGACTTCATTAATAAACAACCAGCTTCTTCTAGAAGTAAAAAAGAAGTTAATACTTGTAGCCGCTACATATAGAACGATAATGACCCATAAAGTATTTAAAATATCTCGAACAAGCAGTTTTTTATCTATCAATTTATCACTTCACATTCATAAATGATGTTATATTCATTATATAGAGGGACTATGTAGTAATAAAGGATTATTATTTATAATATATTAAATTTGATAGACTATTTGTCGCTTCATCCACCACCTTTTTAAGATTGATAAAAGGAAATGAAATATATATAATGAACATATACTAAAAAGAGATCAGGTGCTTGAACACCTGATCGACAACTACAAACCGCTTAGCGGCTAGCCGAGATTGATGTCATACAAAAAGGAGTAACTGTCTATCCCCTCTCACAGGTCAGACGGCTACTTCTTTTTATTTGCGACAAATAGCATTACAACAATTGTGATCACCCCTAATAAAACTAAATTAGATTGAAATATCACAGTTATTGCTTCATAAGTCGTCATTATATTCCACCTCCCTTCTCTAAAAGGAAATGGGCTAACCGCCTGCCTGCTTGTATATAGTTGTAATCAATAGTATATCACTTCAAAACAAAAATAGGAACAAACGTTCTATATTTCTAAAGACCTATTTTGGACACTTAATCGATATCCAAACATATAAAAAATCTCACCTACTCATGTAGATGAGATTACTTCATTTAGGCTACCACGTTACCACAGCATTTTTTATACTTTTTCCCACTATCACATGGACAAGGCTCGTTTCGACCAACCTTTACTGAAACAGACGAGGCTGGATTCGTCTCTTTTGGTTTTAAATCCATAGATGAATGTCCCTTTAGGAACCATGCCCTCGTATGATTCATTAGATCAATAACATGATCCGTTAGTACTTTAAGGAGCTCCACGTTTTCAACCTTTAATGCAGAAGCCATCAACTGCAGAATACGATTTGGGCTTTCTCCCATTCTCGTTTCAATCACGCACTCTCCTACTAAACCTTCTGCTTCCACTTTACTCATTTCAAATTCTTTCATAAGGAAGCTTACTAGTTTTAGATAGGTATGATTTTGATCAACGAAGCCAGGCTCACCCGCAGATAGAAGCTGTTGCTTAGTAAAAGGATAGAACGGTAGGTTCTTTCGCATTTCTTGTTCTTGCATTATCATTTGTTGATCAGACACGTTAGGATTGGAAAAGCCTGACTCAGTAATGATGATATCTTTTCGATATGAAATAGCATCATTCATTACTTCCAGGTATTCATGAAGATACAATTTTTCGTTTGTATGCTTCTCGATCATTTCTATAAGAAGTGGTAGATCTAGCGTTCCATAGTAATATAAAAGACCTTTAGTCAGACCGATCCACTCTGTGTTTCTATTTATTTTCTCTTTTACTTGTACGTTGTTTTTCAAAGCAGAAATTGGTTCCAGTAGGTCAGTAGGAACAGCCAAGATCCTGCTTCCTTCAAATGTACCTGAATAGATTAACCCGCTTTTTCGTAAATACTGAATTTGAGTTACTTCTAGGTTCGGTGCATTTATATGTCCATCCTTACCCGCAAGGTCTAGTAGTAAATTAAAACGTTCTGAATCCCATAAAGAACAGATATCGTCTAGATTTCCACGTATACTGCCTTCTAGCACCTCGATAAGTTCTGCCTTTTTTAAACTGCTAACATTCTTCACATCTAGCTTTTTTCTAATATCGTCTAGTTCATTCTTCGTATATGTACCAAGACCTTCCTGCAGTGTAAAAGGAATCTTTATAACGCCCCAATGCCTTTTATGTACTTTCTCGTCCTGTTCTTTTTTCATATCCTGTAAACCATGTAACATCTTTTTCAGAGCCTTTTTTAATTCTGCGCTATTCTGGTTGCTCATGTTTTCACCTTCTCTAAATCTATTGAGTAGTTTTTTATTATACATGAAAGAAGGATCTTCATGTACCCATTTTGGAGTATTTGGAAAATACGAACTATGGGATATGGGTCGCAGGTGGGTCGCAGGGACAGGTACCTTGTCCCAAAAGTTAAATATCCCCTTACAGAGAATATGTTACATTCACTCCCTTTTACTTTCAAACCAATCTATTCTAGTTAATTTCATATTAATAAAATCGATCCAATCTCCTTCACATTCTAAATCCTTTTCATCAATACTTACTGTTACAAACCCAATTTTTTCGTACACTTTCTTAGCTCTTGGATTAAAATCATACACAGCCAAATTCAGGTGGTCCAGATTACTGTTTTGAAAGATGTAATCAATAAACAGCTGCGTCGCTTCTGTACCTAAACCACGGTCTCTCCCTCTTGGGCCAATCAGTATTCTAAAATTCATGCTTTGACTACTCTCATCATAAAGATTAGCGACCACTTCTCCCACTAAGATATCTTGTGCTGGATCCACTATCGCAAGATCTAAACGTTCCGTTTGGTCATTTCTGGTTTGGTACCATTTATAAATGGACTCCCTATGAAAATCTGGAGTACTTCCAGTGAGTTTAATCACTTCAGGATCCTTCAAGCATTCCTCTATATAAGGAAAGTCCCCTTCTGTAAAAGGTCTTAGAGTCACTTTCTTCCCCATAATTAGCGGCTTATAGCTTAAGTCAACCATCTTACTCACACTCCGATTATGTCATTGATGATTGTTACTTCGACAGACTAGGACTTTAACCCTTTTTTCAAAAATACTCTAAAAACACTGATATCATGTGACACTAATCACAGCTAGATAAAATAATGCGAGTAGAATAAAGGTATGAACTTTTCCAATGTATGGAAAATACTCATACTTATTATTAACTTCCCGAGCAGGGAACAGGAGGAAACGATTATGGTGGTAAATTTCATCAGAAACAATAAAATGAGTGCTTATCTGTTAACAATTTTAAGAATGTATTTAGGCTATACGTGGATGGTAGCAGGCTGGGGGAAGATTACAGGAGAAGGATTTGACGCAACGGGCTATTTAAAAGGTGCTATCGCAAACCCAGTTGCTGGCCCAGATGGTGTGGTGTATGGATGGTATGTCACCTTCTTAGAAACTGTAGCTCTTCCTAACGTATCTTTATTTAACTTCTTAGTAGCGTGGGGTGAATTATTAGTAGGATTAGGTCTAATCCTTGGCTGCTTTACAACCGCAGCCGCATTCTTCGGGGTACTCATGAACTTCGCCTTCATGCTTGCAGGAACCGTAAGCCATAACCCAACTGACATCCTGATGGGAATCATCATCATGGTTGCTGGATACAATGCTGGCCGATACGGCCTGGACCGTTGGGTGATCCCAATGATTAAAAAGATTACGACAAGAGAAAAAAAGAAAGAACAAAATAAAAAACCAGTTTCAATATAGTGGGTCATAGGGACAGGTACCTTGTCCCTTTTTTTTGATCATTAAAAGTCACCTTCTGTTCCTCAGTCCTAACTTCCACCTAGTTTAAATCCCGCTCTTGAAAACTTACACCTTTTTTAAACTAAGTTGAAATAGTGTGATACAGGTCACAGTCAAGCATACAGATATGATTTATAGTAAGAGTACGAACTAGTTCAAAACAATTTGTGAAACACTTCACAAGATAACTTCCCAATTAGGGAACAGGAGGAAACCAAAATGATTGTAAACTTCATAAGAACTCATAAAATTAGTGCATATATCTTAACCGCTTTACGACTATTTTTAGGCTTTGCTTGGATGACAACTGGCTGGCGGAAATTAACGGGTGGAGGATTTGATGCGACTGGTTATTTAAAAGGAGCGATCGCTAATCCCGTTGCTGGGCCAGATGGAATCGTGTATGGTTGGTACGTCGCTTTCTTAGAAAATGTTGCTCTACCAAACGTAGCAGTGTTTAACGTCTTAGTTCCACTCGGTGAATTCTTAGTAGGTTTAGGTTTAATTTTAGGTTGCTTTACAACAGCCGCTGCATTCTTCGGAGTAGTAATGAACTTCGCCTTCATGCTGGCTGGAACGGTGAGCCAAAACCCAACTGACATCCTGATGGGATTCATCATCATGGTTGCTGGTTATAACGCTGGTCGATATGGTTTAGACCGTTGGGTGCTACCACTGATTAAGAAGATAATCGTAAGAAATGATAACAAACCAAACAACCCTAATAAAGATGAAGTAAACAATAAACCGGTTGCTGCTTAAAACAAATAAAATGTGCCTTAACCCCAGCTGAAAGTTATATGATAAACCTGGGGTTAGGCACCTTTTTTATCTTAAAAAGCCAAGATTAAAGGTCTACAATCACATTCCTAAGTATCAGAAGGAACGTTTTCCGTAATAAATAGTTTGTATTCTTTTATAAATGGCTCAGCTTCTTCTATAAACGGGTAATGGTTACTTCTCTCAAAAACCACTAATTTAGAGTTAGGTATTCCCTTATTTAATTCAACAGAATAGATTAATGGACATTGTACATCATATCTGCCACAAATGATTAAGGTGGGGGTTGTTATAAACGTCAACTTCTTCGTCACATCATATATTTGCAATTCCCTGTTAAAAAAGTTCATGCGAATTGCAGAGATTTCTTTACTTATATCCTTTGAAAAGAGCTCATCATATTTTTCAGACTCAAATAAAGATAATTTTGTTCTTTCGATTTTTAGCGCAATTCTCTCTCCTGATTGTAGATCTGAACGTTTTAAGGCTTCATTTAGCTCTTGCATTCTATGAAATCTAGGATGCTCAGGGTTATAGATACAATCTTTAGAGAATGTCATGTACTCTCTTGCAGCTGCCCCAACCATTACATTAAACGATAAACGTTCTGAATAATAGATTCCATAAATGATCCCTAGCATCCCTCCAGTGGAATGGCCTGCAAATCCCCATTGGTCAAACCCTAGTTCTTCACGAATAGCTTCTAAATCGAATATAGATTCCAACATACTTAACTGATAATGCTCTTTTGCTTTCACTGAATACCCTGATTCTCTTAGATTAATTAAATAGACTCGGTTTGTTTCTGTAAATGATTCCGCAAAATAATCCCCTGTGTGGTTAAAGATCGAGTAATGATGGGTGACACAAATTGGTGTCCCTTTCCCCTTTTCAAATATTTCGAATTCCCCACGTGATGTATGAAGTATTTTTCTTTCCCAATTTCTCACAAACATTCCCCTTTTGGATGAATCATCTGTTAAAAATCATTTCTCACCGAAAACTACATCAAATAAATAATAAGATAATTCAGTGCCTTCAAAGCTTTCTTGTATAAGATCTCCTTGCTTATTTCTCTTTTCTTCTATTTTCTTCATGGCCATGGTTATAACATAATGACCTTCAACCGAAAACTTTTCATCATCTACTAACTGTATTTCTTCCCCATTAGATATAAAGTATTTTTCTTCGTTACTTTTTTCTCGTACGTTTATTCGTTCCCCTGAATTTTGGATCACATAGTAAGAATAGTCACCCTTCTCATATGTTAGTTCTTTCACATCAAGTAGAGAAAGATGTTCAAAGAAACGCCCTGCTTCCATTAGTTCATAATATTGAAGCCACGTATCAAGCTGACTTTGGGTAACTCTGTACACGCCTTTTCCAAAATCATATCGAACCTCGTAAAGATGATAGATCGTACCATCATGACCTATTAATTGCCAGCTTAAATCTGTAATGTCTCCATCCTTCAAATAATTTATATTAAAGTTTTGAATCATGACATTATGATTATTTAAATCTAATTCTCTCGTAACCCGTTCATATTCTGCTTGGAAGTTTAATTCATAGACTGACTCCAGTTCGTGTTCGATCATAATGGGGCGGCTTTCATATGAATGAATAGCATAAGGTAAAATGTAATTCATAAATACAAAAGCAACCAAACCAAAAACTGCAGCCATTCGTTTTACCTTCACATTTAACGTAGGTCGAAAAAATAACAGGTACACGATAAAGCCCAGTGGGAGTGAGAATTGATTGAGATTTAAGGAAAATGTTCCTAGCAAGAAGTAGCCAATGATCTTAATCGAAAAATTTTCTTCTTCTTCTCCCTTTTTCCTAATCAAGTATATAATACTAACAATAAGTACAACTGTGTACAGATTAGTTTCCATTTTCCCCCCCTATATAAAACTTCATTTAAGTAGGTCTTCAAATATACTATTCTGTAGGGGGAAAATTAATCCTTCTTTAAAGGAATTCCCCTTACCCCTTCCTACAACACCATCTGATTGCTATCTTCTGATATAGGTGTTTCATTCCAATTTTTATAAACATTTACGACTCAAAACCATTTCCAATTAACATACGTTCCATTTCTTTAGGAAAAACGTATCGTAAACTGATATTGGTTTTGATCTCACTCCCTACTCGTCCATCTATATTGATATACTTCCTGATCGTTGTGTTATGTTGCACTTGATTAAGAGAGTCATATGTACTTTTTGTGTATACATTGACTTTATGCTGTGTTTCATGATCTATGTACGTTCTTATAGAGGAGGTTTTCAATAATAAATGAAACACTGAAACGACTAAAAAACATTGTTCACTGAACAATGCTTAGTGCTGGTAATTCTATGTACATCATATTAGGTCAGTAGTCTTCTCATTTCTTTTTGGTATGAAAAAAGCCAAAATTCTTAAGGTCAACTTTCTTTCCCCTAAATCCTAATGAAAGAGGATAAAATATAATAATCGTCATCATGACACCCATAAATACATAATTAATTTTGTCGTCCATCACCATATTTGAATACACGTCTAGAACATACAAGCCAATACTTGAAAGAGTCCCAATACCAACGGAAACAAGCCCATTTACTATCCAAAAATTCCAGCCCATATTTCGTAATAACCTTCCCATATAGAAAAAAATTACCATAAACAGGATGATCATCAAAAGATACAGAAATCCATTAGCTTCAAGCTTATTCAATAGCACACGATCCTTTACCTATTTTAGAAGTAATAACTTTCTTCTATTTTTCACAATAAATGTATAACTAATTCAGAAGTAAGTAAAAAGCATTGTTCATTGAACAATGCTTTTTACTTCTATATAGATACCACTTCCACCAGGTATCTCGTTTATAATCCTTTATGAACTTGATCGGAAAGGTGCTTTACCGCATTGTTTAATGCTTTAATCTCTTCCATTGACATACCAGAAGCCTCAAGGAGAGCACTTGGGATACACGTACTTTTTTCTTGAAGTGATAACCCTTTTTCAGTAATGGTTACCAACACAATTCGTTCATCTTTTGGATCCCGCTGTCGTTTGATCAGGTCTGCTGCTTCCATCCGTTTAAGCATAGGTGTCAGTGTACCAGAATCTAAGTCTAGTAATTCACCAAGTTCTTTAACAGAGCTGTCTTGTTTGTCCCATAGTACTAACATAACTAAATATTGTGGATACGTTAAGTCCATCTCGTCTAAAAACGGACGAAACAAACGGAGTATCGCTCTAGAGCTAGCATATAAGGAAAAACAAAGTTGATTTTCCAATTTCATATCAGCTATATGTATATCTTTCAAAAGTGAGCACCTCTTATTTTTTAAATATTGTGTATTAATTTTATCAAATTAAATATGAAACACAACATTCAATTTTACAAAATTCAATTGTTGACAACCTAAATTGCCTCTAGTAGTATTTTCATATAAATATTTTGTACATACGATACTTTTATCTTTCAGTAGGTAAAAAGTCACGATTTTTATAAATACGTATGTTACATAGTCACTACTAAATGGATTAGAGAAATAGTCTGTGACAGTAAGGAAATGAATACCATCATTAAATTTACTAATAATTTTGCCGATAATATGATTGAGTTTACTTTAAAGGATACAATTACAATTTGTAGAAGAAATTGAATCCGTAACAGATCAACTCACATTGATGTCAAAAGATCTTGATGCACTAATTCATCAAGCTAAAGAATAAACACCAAGTTTACCATTATTCACTAACTGGACTAGGTTTAGGCTTGAAGAAAGGACCATTGTCATGCAAATACCATACTCAGAAGTTCAACATTATCATAAATTCCAAGACACCGCATGGGAGATTCTTCAGTCCTTGCGTCAACTAATCGGTCCAGGTACCTTTTTTGTTTCTCACATGGACAAAGAACATTTTTCTATTGTGAAATCTCTGATTGATAGTGACATTATTTTAACTGAAGGGTCAAGGCTTCCGTTAGAAGAGGCCTATTGACAGTACTTATATAAAAGTAACCGTGAGTTACTAAAAATTATTCATTCGCTAGATTCAGAGTTAACCTGTCATCTAAGAATAACAAAGGAATTGGGCATCGGATCTTATCTAGGTGCACCCCTTGTGACTGACGATGGCAAAGTGTTCGGTAGTCTAGTCGTTCTTAAAACACATGCTAATTCCTTTTCTCAAGAAGACGAAGGTTATATCAAACTATTTTCTCACATTCTATCTACCCTGATTCATCACGAATATAACCGAATTCATGAATCAATTACAGATCAGTATAATCTCTCGTTTTTCAAAGAGCTCTGTCAAAGAGAAAACATTCAATCAGGCGGGGTGTTCTCCCTAGATATCGATCGCTTTCGTTACATCAATGACCGTTACGGATATTCAGCTGGTAATAGTCTATTAAAGCAAGTCGCTGACCGAATAAATTCAAGCTTACAAGGGGAGTATTTTTTACTCAAAGGAAACGGGGATGAATTTGTCCTCTTTTCACCTGGAGTGGAAAATGGTGAACATATAAAAGAAATAACTACCAAACTCCTCTCTCTATTTAAGCAGCCTTTTCGAATAAAAGAATATGACGTCTATATGACGACTAGTATTGGGGTTTCTTTGTTTACGAGTGAAAATGTCCAGGTAGATCTGGTGTTTAAGCAATCAGAACTAGCAATGTATGCTGCTAAAGCAAATGTTGGAAATCAATATCAGCTCTATACAACCATCTTAGATAAAGAAAGTATTAGAAAACAAACCATTTTAAATGATCTACTCAGCCCCCATGTGAAAAAGGAGTTTTATTTACTATATCAACCGCAGTTTTGCTTGAATTCAATGGAGCTTATTGGAGTAGAGGCACTTGTTCGTTGGAAGCATCCGGACCTCGGAATGATCTCACCTGGGGAGTTTATCCCGCTTGCTGAAGAAACAGGCAAAATCATTGAACTTGGCGACTGGGTATTAAACCATGCCTGTCAGGAGTTCAAGCAGTATCTTATAAACCATCAGATACAGACGGAAGTTAAACTTTCTGTTAACACATCGGTACTAGAATTTCAGCAACCTGATTTTGAGGAAAGAGTGTTTTCGGCTCTAACACTTAGTGGGTTAAGTCCCCATCAACTGGAGTTAGAAATCACAGAGAATATCGCGATGGAAGCTGGTTCTCATATTTATAACAAGATGGCTTTACTCAAGCAGCAAGGAATTCAAATTGCCATTGATGACTTTGGCACAGGCTATTCGTCTTTAGGCTATTTAAAGGAATATCCCATCACCACTCTTAAGCTCGATCGTTCCTTGATTCAAGAAGTCGATCAGGACCCAAAGCAAAACGAGATTGTTAAGGGGATTACTAACATCGCCATTGCCCTTCAACTTCAAGTGGTTTGCGAAGGAATTGAGACAGAAGATCAGCTTCAGACCTTGAGGGAGCTTGGACCAATTATTGGACAAGGGTATTTATTAGGGAAGCCAGGTACTTTGGATCAGTTGTTTGATTCCTCACTTACTTTAGCAAAACTAGCAGATACAAACCTAATATAGAGTAACTTATATTAAAAAAAAGTTTATTAGAGAAAGGTGAACGAAACAGTATGAAAAGTATTAAATATAAGGTGTTACTAGGATTTTCTATTATTCTACTTATCCTAGTCGCATTATCTTCCTATGTTTTCGTTAATATCATGAATTTTAACAAAGAAGTAGAACAAGTCGTGGAAAAGGACCTAGAGATCTTGTTAGCTGACCAAAAACTTTCCTTTAACATGAGTCAGCGAATTGCCCTAGCAAGAGGATATGTTCTATTCGGTGATCCATCCTATAAGGAATCATTCGACCAATATACACAAGAAAGCAAGCTGATTCAATCACAAATTCTGGCACTAAGTGACTCTGACAAAGCAAAACCATTTATTGATGCAAGTATTGAGTGGAGACAACAAATTCAAGAGAAAGTATTTGATGAATATGATCGAGGGAATAAAGAGCAAGCGTTAAACTATCTAGAAAATGAAGGAACGGAAGTGGGCCGAGAAATTATGGATGGCTTTAACGAGCTTTCAAAAACTAGAGAGGAGATCATTGTTACCAATAGTAAGAATCTAGTGAAAAATGGAGTTACACTGGAAACGGTAACGTTGATTTTAACTGTCCTTAGTATCGTTTTAGGGATTATTATTGCTCTTGTTATTTCGAGAATGCTGATTAAGCCAATTATTCAAGTAGTGGATCGTGTGAAGACCATTGCTAAAGGTGACCTAACAGGTAAATTGCTTGAAGTTAAAACGAAAGATGAAATGGCTACTCTTAGCCACTCAATTAACGAGATGGTAGTCAATCTAAGAGGGTTAGTACATCAGGTTCAGGAAACGTCTGACCAGGTCGCTGCGACATCTGAGGAGCTAACTGCAAGTGCGGAACAAAGCAGTCATGCTAGTGAAGAGATTACTTCTAACATCCAAGAATTAGCTTCTGGTTCAGAGCATCAAGCGAAGCAAGTTGAAAATGCTTCCGAGACGATTAACCAGATGATCGCAAGTGTAACTCAAGTATCAGCAAATACCGATACGGTTACAGCTACTGTAGATGAAACAGCTGTCAAAACAAAAGAAGGTAGTCAAGCAATCAATCAGTCCGTTAATCAAATGAACGAGATTGCCAATACAGTTCAGAACCTAAGCCATGTCGTGAAAGGGCTAGGCGAGCAATCAAGGGAAATTGGTGAAATCGTTACGGTAATTACGGGTATTGCAGACCAGACCAACCTACTCGCTCTTAACGCGGCAATTGAAGCTGCAAGAGCTGGAGAGCACGGAAAAGGTTTTGCGGTAGTCGCTGATGAAGTGAGAAAGCTTGCAGAAGAATCTGCAAAGTCGTCCAAAGAAATTGCTCAGCTTGTTTCAACAATCCAATCAGAGACGTCCAAAGCTATTACGTCTATGGATTCTACGATCAAAGAAGTGGACAATGGAATTGAGACTGCCAAAATAGCGGGAGATTCCTTCCAACATATTAGAGAAGCCATCAATACGGTAACGGGGCAAGTAAAGGAAGTTTCAACTGCTATGAAGGAAATGAGTGCAGGAACAGAAACTGTCCTACAAAGCATCCATGCTGTTGCTCAGATTGCGGAAGAATCAGCTGCAGGCACTCAAAATGTTTCAGCATCTTCTGAAGAACAACTTGCCTCCATGGAAGAGATTACAGCCTCTGCTACTAATTTATCTCACATGGCGGAAGAGCTAAGTAGACAGATTGGTAGGTTTAAAATATAGGAGTCTTAGTTGGCTAACAAGCAAATTAAATACAATAGTAAAAAGGGTACTAATCCATCATGGATTAGTATCCTTTTTACTGACATACATCATTTACAAGAATCCCCATTAAGCTTAAAACCGTATTAAAAACACCAAAGATTCCTATACTGTTAAAAAAAGTCTGAATTGGAGGTGGAGTTATTATGGGAGATCAGATTGAATCATTACATTGGTTTTATGTAATCGTTATGGCAGCTGGAGCTTTGTATTTTTATCTATTAAGTAGAAATCCACAGGGTGTCTATCGATACGAATATGTAATTGCAATTTTCATTCCATGTTGGTCAGGTGCTGCTTACCTATCCATTGCTTTAGGACAGGGGTTCTTAGAGGTTCAAGATCGATTCGTCTATTTTGCAAGATACCTTGATTGGGTCGTCACAACCCCCTTATTATTACTTGCGCTTGCACTGACAGCGATGTTTCTTAAAGAACAGAAAGACAAGGCACTGATTGGTTCCTTAATAGGAGCAGATGTGTTTATGATTTTAACCGGTCTCATCGCGGATTTTTCAACAGGATTTCAAAAATATATATGGTATACGCTAGGAGTCTTTGCCCTTCTTATCATCCTTTATATCATATGGTACCCATTAAGAAAGATAGCCGATTCTTCAGGCCTAGAACTAAGTAAACATTACAAGCGAACAGCTGCCTATCTTACACTCTTTTGGATTGCCTACCCAACAGTGTGGTTATTAGGTCCTTCTGGGCTTGGACTTACACAGAACATCACAGATGTCACCGCGTTTATTATACTTCCAATCTTTTCGAAAGTTGGTTTTAGTATTTTAGATCTTTGGGGATTACGGAAAATAGGTTTACGGAAAGTAAGTAATATGAATGTATCTGGATAAGAGATCTTAGGGATAGATCCTGATATAAAAAAACAAATCTAGAAGGAACTAGATTTGTTTTTTTGTTTAACACGACCATTAACATACTAAAGACAATATCTGCCTATACGGACAGTTGACTGTTGCTAATTAATTAGACCCTTAAACCCATTATGTCTTACTAAGGAGAACATAATTAGATCATAAAACACTCCTCTTGAAAATTGATAATCTCGAAGCACGCCTTCTTGTGCAAATCCCAACTTTGTTAATACCTGTTGTGAAGGGATATTTTCTCCTCTCACAGTTGCACCAATACGATGAATCTCAGTTTGGTCAAAAGCATAGCTAATAACGGCCTTTAATGCTTCCGTTACGAAGCCCTTACCCCATTCTAATTTAGTAATCTCATAACCAATCTCTACTCTTTTATGGTGATGGTTCATATTATGAAATCCTATTGATCCAATGAGTTGATTTGTATCTGAAAGGGCAATCCCCCATCGTACAGCCTTCTTTTCTTCATACCCTTTTTGAAATTGAGTAACCAGCTGAATAGCTTGTTCTAAGCTAGTAAAAGAGTCAATTCCATAAAATTGTGTCACTTCATCATCAGAAAAATATTCGTATATATGTTCAGCATCTTCTTCAGAAATGGGTCTTAGTGTTAGTCGTTCTGAATGTAGAATTGGAAATTGATTAAATAGATTTTTCATCTAACAGATCACTACTTTCTATTATCAAACTAGTATGAAATCATTACAGCACAGGTTTACTTTAATTAATATAGTAATCTCTAAGATTAACGACCTTCTGCTCACCTTTGCGTATGATTTCCACAACCACTTGAGCCTCATAGCCTGCCTTATAATCATAAATTTCGGCAGGCTCACCTTTAACAGCTTTGATAATATGAGCAAGAATCCAAGGATACATGAAAGGCTCATCCAGGGTGACGTCTTCCAAAGGTAAGCCATTCTTGGCTGCTTGAACTCCTGAAAAACTGAATGCAATGACACCTTCAGTCCCGATCGCTGAAAGTGATACTTCTTCTTTAATACTTGGGTCCACCATGCCATCAATCACAATAGAATGACCAGACTCAAGAGTTAACTTGGCTTTAACTTTGGTCTCTGATTCTGTAGAACTTGGATATTCCAATTCACTTTGAATTTCTATGATTCTACCAAACACTCTCTGAATGGCTTGAATAAGATGAACACCTTGCTCTAGCAAAAAACCACCGTTTCTTGTTGAAATCCAATCGTTTTGCTGCCACTCGGGTGGCCAGCTACTATAATGCATGTTTAATTCAATGTGGTTCAGTTCACCCATATAGCCATCATCAACCATCTTATGAAACTTATTTAGTGCAGGTAAATAGTTCTGACCAAAATGAACAGCATGAACAATGTTTTTATCTTTTACATCAAGTAGCATGTTTCTTGCACTTTCAAGAGATTCAGCTAACGGCTTCTCACAAAAGATATGAATTCCTCGTGCAGCAACGTCCTTCGAGATTACTTCATGTGTTGAAGGAGGTGTCGCGACATAGACTAAATCTATTACTAACGTATCTAGCATTTCTTCGTAAGATGTATACCAGTGTGGGATCTCATGTTTTTCAGCTAGTTCCTTTGCTAAGGTATCATTCACATCACAAATCGCCACTACTTCAAGTTCATCTTTCTTATGAAAAAATGGGATCGGATTTAAAATCCTTGATCCGAAAGCTCCTAAACCAATAATAGCCATCTTAATTGTTGCCATCTATTCATCTCCTAACATAATCATTTCCATATTTTATGTTAATAAAAAAAACAAAAAAAGATAGGTCTATAATTCACAGAATTTGTATGATATTATTAAGTTAAAGGTAAAGGACATTACATAAAATGAATCAAAGTGTAGAGAAGGATGTAAACTTCTCTGCACTTTTTTGTTGTAGAAATAGGCTGAATTTGTTATGTATTGTAAGATCATTAACCTCTAATTCTACTAACTCGCTGACACCATCGCTTTCTATTACCTTTTTGCTATCGTGCTTTAGCATCCACTGATTTACCATACGATAGGATAGTAGGATTACTACTGCAACAAGTAAAACTACTACTGTGATACCAATCCAGTATTCCCACTTATAAGACTTCTCTCTTCTTCCATATACTAATTAACCTTTTTTCACTTGAAAATATTTACTTCTAATAGTTTCTAATCTTTGTATTTACTGAACCATATGCGGTTAAATTGCTATCTTAATTATGAATACATCCTGATTTATTCATGAAAAAAATTATATGCTATCTCTTATCAATTGTATATATTTATTAATCACGCTTTTCCTTAAGTGAGGTTAGCTCTATTTCAGTTTATTTTTGAAAACGGTCAATTTCATATAAAAAACGACCACTCAAAAAAAGTGATCGTTTCGATAGGTATGTAGATAAGGAGATATTAACCTTCGTAAGCAGCTTGATTGGAAACCTGCCAAGTCACACCGAACTTGTCTTTCACTTGTCCGTATAGAGAACTCCAGAATGTTTGTTGAAGCTCCATTAGAACTTGTCCCTCTTCTTGCAAATTCCTGAATATTTCTCTAGTTTTTTCCTCTTGATTAATTAATAGAGCAATCGTTACTTGTGATCCGATTTGATAGGGGTTTCCAGGAAACGTATCAGATAGCATTAGATCTGTGTTACCAACCTTCAGATGTGCATTCATTACTCTGCCTTTGACTTCCTCGGCCATTGGGTATTCGGGATTTTCAGCTAAATCGCCAAACGTTTGAATACCGAGAACCTTTGCATCCAATGATTTTTCATAGAATTCAACTGCTTCTTTTCCGTTACCATTCAATACTAAATAAGGATGCATTCCTACAATCATTAGACACCTCTTTAAATGTTTTTTATAATCTTTAATTTTATCCTTCACATATTCTACCCGATAGTAGATTACTTAACAAATTTTAACAGTAGGGTTCCCTTTAATACTTAACTATATAACTACTGTCTTAACAGTTGCTCTTTCAAATTGCGGGAAAGCCGAAATCGAAAAGCGATCATTTTAAAATGACCGCTTTATTCCCTTCCAAATAGAGTTTACTATTCAGTAGGAAGTTCTTTTATTTGTTTAGTGAGTTCAATAAATTTTTTGTCTAGTTCAGCATATGCAGCATCATGTTGAGCGAGGAAACTAAGTCTACCTAACACTTCTTGCCTCTCTGATTCTAACTTTAAACGTAATTCTTCTATCTCATCTCTTTTTTGAAGTGCTTCAGAATATTGCTTTTGTATTTGCTTGTTTGAAAT
The DNA here is from genome assembly GCF_011008845.1 of Bacillus mesophilus. Lineage (GTDB taxonomy): Bacteria > Bacillota > Bacilli > Bacillales > SA4 > Bacillus_BS > Bacillus_BS mesophilus. The sequence continues at coordinate 926,097 of NZ_JAAIWM010000001.1, forward strand.
GACCAACTTATTTTCCGTTGTTTTTTCGAAAAAATATCGATCATGCGAAACCACTAGTAACGTTCCATTATACTTGGCTAATGTATCTTCTAATTGTTCCCGTGAAGGTAAGTCAAGATGATTGGTCGGCTCATCTAAAATAAGCACATCTTTTTCTTCTAGTATATAGGCCATCAATTTGCATTTTACACGTTCACCCATACTCATGTCCCGAATTGGTTCAGTCCACTGTGACGAGTGAAATCCTAGATGCTTCATTAAGTTTTGGACTTTTCCTCTATTCTGAAATGTTTCTTGGTAAAAAAGTTGCTCTGGTGTCTGATTTAATGGCAAATCAAATACTTCTTGTGTAAGATAACCAATACTTGCGGAAGGAGAGATCCATACATCACCTTCAACTGATTCCTCGCCCATGATTATTTTTAATAAAGTCGTTTTACCACAACCATTTAAACCTGTAATCGCTATTTTTTCTCCATATTGAATGGTGAAGTTTGCGTTTTGAAATAATATTCGTTCATCAAAGGACTTCGTTAGATTTTTAACCTCTAAGAATCGTTTCCCTACTTTATTAGATGTTTTCATAGAAAATTGCACGGTATATTCTGGCTCAACTGGTTTCACTTTAATTTTTTCAAGCTCTTTTTCTAAGCGTTTTTGTTTTGATTTCACCTGTGAATCCATACGTTTTGCTTTCACACGGTAATATTCCTTAAAGCCTTCTTTTTTTGTAGATTGTGCATGAGCCTTTTTCGACCAAGAAGTGAGTTCATCCATTTGACTTTCAATGCGTTCAACCATCTTTTTTTGCTTTTCATAATCTCGCTGCTGAGTAAGCCTTCTAAGTTGTCGCATCTCTTGATAGCTCGAGTAATTCCCTTTATGTTCAATCAGTTGATTCCCTTCGATTGACCATATTTTCGTTGCCATCGTATCTAAAAAATAACGATCATGAGAGACAAAGATAAGGGTTCCTTTATAACCCTCCATTTGCTGAATCAAGAATTCTTTACTTCGTTGATCAAGATGGTTAGTTGGTTCATCTAGCAGTAGTATATGAGCATGCTTGGCAAACCCACTTGCAAGCCGTGCTTTCAGTTTTTCTCCCCCACTCAATTTTTCAAATTCATGCGCGGGTACTTGCCATTTCTCCAATAGTTCAACTTCAAAAGCAGTCATATCTTCAGATGTATGTGATTCCGTTTCTTGTTCAAGCCTGACTACTTTTAAATCTTGCTGTAATCGTTGGATCTGTCCTTGTGTTGGTTCTAAATCATGATTAATTAATTGCAGTAGCGTGGATTTCCCAGCCCCGTTCTTACCAATAATCCCGATCCTGTCTCCTTGCTGCACACTAGCATATATCACATCAAAAACTTTAACATTCATTATGTCATAAGCAACATTGTGTAATTTTATTAGTTCTCTCATATCATCAATCCCTTTCAATAAAGGGAGGATTTAGACATTATTAGTAAATTAAAAAATCCTCCCATTTCAATGGAAGGATTAGCCGCACCTTAAGAGGATGAAATAAAACAAATAAGCTATTGTCGTTCATAGCTCTACAAGTTTATTAAAATGGGCAGACTAATCCAATTTTTGTTTGATTTGAAATATACCATTTCAAATTTCTAAAAATAAGATTAGTTATCCATCGTCCATCCATCACTCCTTTAGATCTTATAAAATTAGAATAGCACTATTTTTTTTATAATCAAAGTAATATTTTTACAAAATTCCCCTAATTAAAAACAAACTTTCCTACCTCAGTATCTGTTGTTAGCAATCTTGAAATGGATGTTTGGCTATAACGACCTTCTTAAAATATGATTACACCCTTTATGAATTGGGAATGTATAAAATAAGAGGAGGAGTGATTGAAATGAAACCATATTACAAATTTGCAGGAATGGTAATTACCTCTACCATACTGATGTTTCTATTTAAATATTGGAGTACTTATGAAGTTGGACATATATTTTTTAGTGAAAGTCGTTTATATATGGCTCTATTGATGGGTGCTACTATGACTTTCGTTATGTTACTATTTATGATGCATATGCTTAAAAACCGTAAAGTAAATATAGGGATTGCAGCTGCTAGTGTCATTTTATTTACCATCTCGTTGTTCTTACTTCGCAGCCAGGTCCTGGTGGATGATACCGATTATATGAAAGCCATGATTCCCCATCACTCAATTGCCATTTTGACAAGTGAACGGGCAGATATCACAGACCCGAGAGTACGAAACCTTGCTGATACAATTATTGAAACACAAAAGAAGGAAATTGCAGAAATGAAGGAATTGATTGAAGACCTTGAGGATAAGGAGTAGCTTGTCTTAAGTACGAACAAGCTCTTTAATACATTTAATAAAAATACAATTTTAGTAGTATAAGGTTAGGTACTTGAAATTTTCACTATGTCCCTGGCTTTTGTACTATTATATTTATATTTCCCCTGCCATTTTTGCCCGAATAAATAACAAAAAGCTCCACCAATGCGGTGGAGCTTTTTCCAATCCCTATGAGAAAACCTGTTTAGCAGGGTTATTGTATGAATTATGATAGCGTCCAATTGGAATCACATAAGGAGAATCAGATACAGGATCCTTAATGACAGTAGAAGTGAGACCAAATATATCTTCGATTAAGGTACTTGTAATGACCTTTGATGGTTCGCCCTCAGAGACAAGCTTCCCCTTTTTAAGGGCAAAGATATAGTCTGCATAACGTGCCGACAAGTTGATATCATGAAGAACCATAACAATCGTAGTTCCGTATTTTCGGTTAAGATCTGTTAGGAGGTCAAGAATTTCTATTTGATACGTGATATCTAAATAGGTTGTCGGCTCATCTAAAAACAAGATATCTGTTTGTTGGGCGAGAGCCATTGCAATCCATACACGCTGCCTTTGACCACCTGAAAGCTCATCAATATTACGATCGGCAAATTCAGTGATGTTCATCATTTCCAATGCTTCTGTAACTGCCTCATAATCCTGTTTGGTCCACCCTTTTAAGAACGTTTGGTGTGGATACCTTCCTCGGCCTACTAAATCTGCAACCGTTATACCCTCCGGCACAATAGGTGATTGAGGTAACAAACCTAGAACGCGAGCCAGCTGTTTAGGTGGAATTTTATTGATTGGTTTTCCGTCTAACGTAACTTGACCAGAAGTAGGCTTGATCAGCCTAGCCATCGTTTTAAGAAGTGTGGATTTTCCACAACCATTGGCTCCAATAATAATGCTAATTTTGTTACTTGGAATCGAAATACTAACATCATGTAGGATCGTATGATGATCATATCCAGCAGTGATTCCTTCAGCTTGATAAACATGTGTTGGTTTCATTATAAATCTCCCTTTCGATTCATTCGGATTAACAAGTAGAGCAAATATGGAGCACCAATAATGCCAGTAACGACACCAACGGGGTATCTAGCAACGAATGCAAATTGTCCGATAAGATCTGATGCTAACACTAAAATGATGCCAACTAGCCCTGCTGGAATAATAGGTGAAAACCCAGCACCCACTAATCTTTTGGCGATCGGTCCAGCAAGGAACGCGATAAATGCGATAGGCCCTGTCGTAGCAGTCGCTAATGCAATAATCAATACCGAACTAATGATCAGTAAAAGCCTTGTTTTATCAGTGTGAATACCAAGTGACGTTGCAGCTTGCTCACCAAGCTCTAATACATCTAATCGTTTCCCAAGTGCAACAATGACAGGTGTAAAAATCAGCACAGTCACAATCAAAGGATACAGATTCTCCATCTTCGCACCATTTAGACTACCACTTAGCCATCTCATTGCCGTAGGAATATCGTATAGCTGACCAATCAATAATAAATAAGAGATCACAGCACTTAGCATTGCCTGTATACCGATTCCGATTAAAATTAATCGACCAATTGAAAAAGAAGAACCTCTGGATAAAAGATAAATAATAATGACAGTAGCAAGCCCACCAAAAATGGAGGCAATTGATACAACGGTACTACTAGCTTGAAGCACGATGATACAAAACACAGCGGCCGCACTTGAACCAGCTGTAATTCCAATGACATTTGGATTGGCTAAGGGATTACGTAGCATCGTTTGAAAAACAGTACCCGCGACACCAAAAGCAAATCCTGCAAAAACACCTGCAACCATTCTTGGTAAACGTATAGAGCCCACTGCAAATGTTGCACCCTTCACTTCTTCACCGAGCAGAACACGAAGGATATCCTGAACAGGATAAATGGTGTTTCCAAGCATAAGCATCGTACAGCACAGTGCAAGGGCAATGATCACAAGTATAACGTTCACAAGGATAAAACGTCGACGTCTCTTTGTTCTACCTACCATTATAAGATTCATAGCTTCATTCATCATAACGCACGCATTTTCGCTTTCATAGTTATTAGGATTAAGATTGGAGCACCAATAAAGGCAGTGACGACACCAACCTCAAGCTCACCTGGGCTCCCAAGAAGTCGACCACATACATCTGAGATCATTAATATAATGGCACCGGTTAGCGCTGACATCGGAATAATGTATCGTAAATCTGGGCCAATCAATAGTCGTATGACATGTGTTGCCAATAAACCGATAAATCCAATTGGACCTGCAAGTGCTGTTGCGGCACCGCATAATACTACTCCTGCGAAAGCAGCAATCAGTCTTAGTGTTCCTGTTCGAACACCTAAGCCTGTTGCCACCTCGTCACCTAAAGCAATTGCATTTAGAGCTGGAGCAGTGAGTAGGGCAATTAGCATCCCAACGATCAGAAAAGGTAAAAAGATAGAGATAGAGTCCCAATTTCCAGACCCCACACTACCTACCTGCCAAAATCTGAATTGGTCCATCACGTTTGAGCGAGGAATCATCACTGCCATCACAAGGGATGATAAGGCAGCACTTGTCGCAGCTCCCGCTAAAACGAGTTTAAGGGGCGTGGCACCGCCACTCCCCATTGAACCAATTCCGAATACAAAAATGGCAGTTATGATTGCGCCTGCTAATGCAAACCAAATGTATTGACTAGCTGTACCAATGCTAAAAAAGGATATACCACAAACGACAAATAGTGCCGCACCTGTGTTTACTCCTAGTATGCTAGGATCTGCAATAGGATTACGTGTGACAGATTGCATCAGAGCCCCTGAAACTCCTAGTGCGGCACCACACATTATACAAAATACAGTTCTAGCAATTCGTTGGCGTACAACATTTGCTCCGTGGGTCTGTACATCTGGATGAAACAAACCATTCATCAGTTCATTCCATCCAATTGTACGAGATCCGAATGCAAGAGAAGCCAAGACACATATTCCGAGTAAGATCATTGAAAGGATGAATACTTTTATAAAGTTTTTCGGAATAAGTAACTGCTTATTTTGTGAAACGGATGTAGTACTCATATTACTTCACTTTGTTAACAGCTTCTGAGAGCAGGTTTAAGTACTCATCAAGTGTCGCTTCAATAGAAAGTGGGCTTGGAGTTCCCGCTGCTGCAAGTGGTGTATTATCTTCAATCACAACAACAGATCCTCTTTCTACAGCTGGAATCTTTCCGTAAATTGGGTCAGCTTGTAGAGTTGCTAGTGTTTCTGCATTTCCATAAGTTACGAAAATATCAGCATCGTTTAGCATGTCAGAATTCTCAGCACTTACTTCTAAGAAGAAGCTTCCATCAGTAAATTGACTTGAAATGCTTTCAGGGTAAACCATTCCTAATTCATCAGTAAGGAATCCACCACGTGGGTCTGCCGGTGAGTAAATGTAAAACTTAGATAGATCAGCAGCATTGATGCTTACGAATGCAGCTTTTTTACCTGCAAGGTCAGGAAATGCACTTGCCTTCTCTTCAATTAACTTTTCTGTATCTGCAATAAGTTGCTTACCTTCTTCTTCCATTCCCATACCCATTGAGTTGAATGTAACTTGTTCACGCCATGAAGCAACCCAAGGAGTCGTTTGATAAGCAATAACTGGAGCGATTTCACTTAATGTGTCATATTCTTCTTGAGTAATACCTGAGTATGCTGCAAGAATAACATCTGGATTAGAATCAGCGATTGCTTCAAAATCTAAACCGTCCGTATCCTGATAGATATTTGGGCTATCTTCACCTAGTTCGTTAATCTTTTCTGCCGTCCAAGGTAACATTCCGCTACCGTCTTGAACACCATAGTTTGCAGCTGAGAACCCTACAGGTACAACACCAAGAGCTAGAGCAACGTCATGGTTAGACCATGCAATCGTAGCAACGCGTTCTGGCTTTTCTTCAAGAACTGTTTCGCCGAATGCATGCTTAATCACAATCGGATATTCAGTGTTTGTTTCTTCTGTGTCCGTTGTTTCCGTGTTAGTAGACTTGTTCTCTGTTTCTTCTGGACTTGCTTCCTCAGTGGAGCACCCAACCATTACAACCATAAGTATAGCCATTAGCAGTGTTATTAATTTTGCTTTCATCTGTATTACCTTCCTTATCATGTTTTTGATTTTAAAAATGATTATCATTATCAATATAAATTAGTATGTTTTTATAAAATGTTTATATTCAATGGAATTTTAACTAACTGATGTGACCTCTCCATACTCCTCCTCTGATGGTATTGCCTACTACGAGAAAAAAGGATCCACTCTTTTCTAAGTATGTAACCTACTAGAATTAATTTCAATGTACAAAGTCTGGTAGTACGAAAAGCGCAAGCGCCCTGTTTAGCCCCGACAAGCAAATGTTCCTTCGAGAAAAAAAGGGTGGTTTTCCCTTTTATTCTCGAAGGGTTATTTGACCTAAGAAAAAGCTCTTTCCTTTTTCCTCCGAGGGGCTGGGCGCTGGAGCTAGACATAGACTCCAATCAAAAAAACTTATACTTTCTTATCTTTAAATATAACCTAACCTTCTAACAAAGTAATAGGTATAACCAACTTGTTTTAGTCTTTTAAGGAAACCCCTACGACCTAAAACAGAAGATCAAACTATCAAAATCATGTAAAAGGTTGAACTCGAGTGCAAGGCTAATTGTACATGATAATCATTATCAGTTAAATAGACACACCTAATTTAATCATTTTTGCAACTCATCTAATTGAAAATGATTCCCAAGTAGAATATACTTGCTTTACAAGGAGAATGAAAAATGAACAAAACATCTTACCAAGAATCTAAATCCGCCTTTATAGAAAAACTATCGTTCGAGCCTTTTAAATATGGAAACTATACGTTATACACGAACAAAAACAGGCCTGAACTTGGACATCTTATTAACTATTCAAGAGAAGGGTATTATGATTTATTGATCGCTGACTATACAATGCCTGAGGATTTTTCGCTGTCCTACAATAATCCGGAGCTACTAATGCGGTTTGGGGTCGTCTACGAGGGAATCACACAGTTTAAGATGGAAAATAATCCGGTATACACATTTACCCCTTCCTCCTTTTTTGTCCTAGAACAAGATCTTAAAGTCACAACAACGTGGAAAAAAGGACAACATTTTCATGGAACAGAAATTACTATATTCGAAGACTATTTTACCGAAGTGTTAAAGCCTAACTTTACAGATATCATCGATTTTCAGTCATTACTCAAAAACTATACGTATACGTACCTCCCATTAGAAATTACTGAAATCCTTGGACAATTACAACGTTTGAATCATGAACATTCATTAACTAGTATCTATTTAGAAAGTAAGATTCTAGAAAGTATCGCTATTTTAATCAATGAAGTGACGAAATCGAAGGAAAATGCCTTCACTAATCAAATTGACTATGGAAATATCCATATCGGTACGAACAGGGTCGTAAAGCTAACCTTTTCTGACATTCAAGCGATAAAAGAAGCACATGACATCCTACAAAAAAATTATCACAATCCCCCTACCATTAAGGCATTAAGTAAAAAGGTCTACCTAAATGAACAAAAATTAAAAGCAGGATTTTCAAAGCTGTACCACACATCCATTGGGGAATATATCAATAACCTAAGAATGTCACTGGCTGCAAACCTTTTATCTACCACCGACTTAGGGATCGAGGAAATAGCTGAAAAAGTTGGGTATAACTACTCTACTAACTTTACGAAAATGTTTAAAAAGACGTATGGGAAAACTCCGTTGCATTTTAGGAAGACGAAATGACGGGGACATACTAACGGCTATAGGCTAATTACTACTACCACTGACTACGTTGAATGGCCTCCTTTCATATAGAAAGAGGCCATTCACTAATAAAAAAGAGTGGTGATCACCAAATTGACCACCACTCTTTTTCTCTTACCCCCTTGGTACTCCTACTTTACGAAAGTAGAATCAATCATTCGAAATTAAATCTTTAAAGAATCCTTTATCTTCATAACCAAGAAAGTCCACACCTAAATGAGTCAATCCTGCAAATGCAAGGCCCCAAATGACGATGCTCATCACCATCCAAATTGAGGTACTTTTCTTTGTACCACCCAATGTAAGACACATAAAAGCGGTTAGATGACTGCCCACAATTAAAGGCCCGATTATGGCTAATCCAGGTAATCCATATCTTTTCCAGATTTTTTGTGCACGGATCGCTTTTTTACTCGATTCTTTCTCTGCTTCGTCTCCCTTTCTTTTCCTTCTCCATTCTCTAATTTTGTTCATAAAAAGAATTAATAGCAATACCGTTAAGATGTTACCGAACAATGCTATTAAGATAACAGGTATTTGTGGTAACCCAGCAATAATGGCTAATGCTATCACTCCATACCCTTCAAAAAAAGGAAGGGCAGCTAAAACAAACACGACTCCATACGCCCAAGCCAATTCCAACATATTCATATAAAAACTCCCCCTTAAATTGAGTATCTTCACTTTACCCAATCATTCCATCTCTATTGTCATATGAATAACCAAACCAGAAAAATGAACTTTAACTCAGTACATTAACACGTCCAGCAAGAACTGTTCATCGTCCCGACACTTGAATGGGGTCCGTAATTCGTCCAACTCTTTTCCCTTGCATACATCTACCACTATGGCTTGTACTGGAAGCTGATCATTCTCCAGTTTAGCTTTTCCAGCTGTACTGATTTGGAACGTTCTGCTATCTGCTACAGCATAGTCAATTCTTTGTCCATCTGTACTAAAATGATAATAATCGTACTCTTTTTTCTCCAGCATTTCACTTGTAATGAGGTCAAAATTGCCTAATACTAGCTCTGCATCTGTAAAGATATAGTCTTTCAGGTATTCCTCATCCTTCACCTTATATCGAACTACCTCAAGACTTTTCCGATCATCTGCCAGATCAATTATATAGTTAATCTGCCCTTGATGCGTTTGCTCTACAAGCCCTATTCCAAGACTCTCATACGTCCCGTCCTGATGAATGGTCATATCAAGGCCTCGGAGTTCCAGGCTATAGCCCTCCATGTCTAAGTAATCCCTTAGATTCTCCACTTCCTCTACCAAACTTCCACTATAAAAATTGGTATCTAGTAAATCAATATGATGGGTGCGCTCATAAACCATCTTCTCAATTTGAGGAATAAAGATTCCAAGTATAAAAAGCACCAGACCAACGGAGACTGCAATATATTTCGTATCAGCATTAACCTTGGGCTTTCGAACAAACAATAGAAATACCATGAATCCCAAAGGTAGCTTTAGCCCGTTTAAATCGAACATAAACGCTCCAAGCAACGTAAATACAAATAACTTAACAAGTAGGAAGGATTCCTTCTCCTTTGATTTTCGAAAAAGCACCAGCACCACGATGATGGTAAGAATGAACAAAATCAATTGTGTCGTAGTATTCATTACAGTCTCCTACTCCCAGCCTTTTTTCTAATTATTTCAAAGTCTATAGCCTATAACAACCCTATTTTCCTAGTTAACAAATATATATATGAATCATTAAAATGTATTAAAATTCCAAATTAATACATTTTAACGAAAATCTTGAATATATAAATAAAAAATGAGCGTTGACTAGGGAGTTGGGGAATTTGGTTGAAACATATTTTCCTATATTATTTAACCTTTTACGCGGGCTTGATAAGGCAATGACCTCAGAATTAACGGATTCAGCTAACAGTGTGGGGTTAACAGTAACTGAGTTGAATTTTATTTGGATCATTTTTAGTGAAGGTGAACCAACCGTTTCAAGGATTTCAGAGTTAACGTTATTGGATGAATCTACCGTTACCCAGGTCCTAACACGTTTAAAGAAAAAAAAGTTTGTGACTAGCTTTAAAAAGCCAGATGATACCCGTTTTTCCTATATTAAATTAACCGATATAGGTGAAGAAAAAAGGAAACTTTTAATGTTAAATAACGAATTTACATTTTTAGCGTATTTGCAAAAAGAATTGGAGTCCCCTGAAGGTAAAGAGAACATCAAAGCATCAATCGAATTTCTGAAGAAAGTAAATCTACGCTATAACGGAGAAGAATTTGTCAGTTGGGTATACAGTCTACCTGAAAAAATCAAAAAGGACTTAACTGAGTTATAGTTCATAACAAAAATACAAAACAATCCTTATAGGAAATCAAACTCGACCCTGTTCCTAGCTTGAAAATTACTCAAAATGAAAGCTCCATGCCCTTTTTTGGAACATCTTTAATATAAAGACTATATACTGTTATTACAATTCAGAGGATGAATTGTACGACATGATAACACCGTTTCTTTTCTCCTCAAGATACGGGAACTAGCGATTACCCTTGGAAAAGGTAGTCGCTTTTTTATATTTTTCTCAAAGATGAAACGTACATTCTTCGAGCTAAACACTTGCACATTTCTTTTGGAAAATTTTCAGGGTCCCGCTCTCATAGGGTTTGCATTTTAGGGGGAATATAGGAGTACTGAAAGAGAATGAGTTTGGCTAATAAGAAACAAAATTAATATGAAGTCGGAGGTCATAATGTGAGCCTGGAAAACATTCGTTTAACAAGTGCAGAGCTTTCAGATACATATAACACCTACATAAATGATAGTGTGTCTTTCTGTTTGTTTTCGCACTTTCTTGAAGTGGCTGAAGACACTGAGGTGATTCCACTTATTGAGGAGGTTCTTACTAGTTCTAAAACCCATATTGAACAGTTGGAAGACCTATTTACTAAGGAAGGAATCGCCATCCCTGTCGGATTTCCTATTGAAGAACATTTAAGACCCAATACACCAAGACTGTTCCATGATACATTTGTATTAGAGGTAATCATGCACCTATCAAAATTCGGGATAGCCTCCTATGGTGCCGCTGTTTCCATGTCTGCTAGAGCAGATATTAGAAAAATGTTTATCGACTATACAAACCAGGCCATGCAGCTTCATGATAAGGCAAAAGAATTAATGCAAAGTAAAGGTATACTCATTCGTCCTCCTTACATTACGTACATGAAGAAAATTGAAATCGTGCAAAAACAATCTTTCATAGCTGGATTCTTTGGCAAAAGGAAAAGCCTTTTAGCAGTTGAGATCTCCCACCTCTTTACAAGTGCTGTTAACAATGAAATAGGAAAATCCCTTTTAATAGGATTTGCTCAAACTGCGCAGGACCCTGAAATACGTGAATATTTCTCACATGGCATCAAGATGTCTAAGAGCATCTTGAGTGACATTCATGAAACATTTACAGAAAGTGATCTCCCTTATTCTATGACCTGGGATGCCAACGTTACCGATTCAACCGAAGCCGTCTTTTCTGACCGATTTATGATGATGCTTGTAAATACAATCTCTGCTCTAGGGATTAGTATGTATGGCGCTGCCTTGGGAGCTTCTATGAGAAAGGACTTACTACTTCTATATGGAAGCTTTATCTCCAAAGCCGGAACCTTCGCAGAGGATGGAGTCAACTTATTAATAGAAAAAGGGTGGCTCGAACAACCACCCCAATCAGAAGACCGGGATGACTTAATAACTAAGAGTGAGAAGTGATGAATGGGACAGAGGGATAGGAGTAACTTTTAAGTTGTTTGTTTTGGAATTTTGGAAGCATCGTTTTTCGATACTTAGCTTCAGAATGAATAAAAAACGAGCATTTACAAAAGATAGTACTATCCTTCCTACAGTGGTGAGAACATTGCAAAAAAAACTCTTATTTTTATTTTTAGGTATTGCCTTTATTTTACTACCATTTGCATTTAAGAGAGAACGATTAAAAGAGTGGCTTCTCGTATTTTTTCTAAAGGGATACGTATCAAGTTTCATTGGAAAATTAGTTGTTAAAAACAAACATATCAGTTATCCAATTCGCTTTATGCCTAAATATTTCAACTCTAGTATTTTATTTGAATATTTACTATTCCCCTTACTATGTGTATTTTATAATCGCACTTCCTTACAATCTAAACCTGTATCCATTATCTTACAATCATTACTTTATAGTACGCCCATGACTATAATTGAGGTTTTATTAGAAAGGTACACAGACCTTATAAAATACAAGAGAAAATGGAATTGGGTCATTACGTATGTCACTTTAGTCATTACATTTTTAGCAGTCCGTATGTTTATGTATGTCACCAGAAAATTGAATATTGAGATAGAGAGCAAGAAAGTTATGCATCAGTAAAATAACTTCTTGCTCTTCTTTTATTATTACTCTGGCGAAACTCTATTTTTTATAATTATAATCTTTGTTGTACAGTATCTTCTAACACGAATTCTAATCATCCTAGAAACTGCCTGATTGGTATTCGTGTAACATTGGGTTTGTGGCTTCATTTTATTGGTTGAATTTATTCTTAGAGATATAAGGTTTGATCGACTCAAGAACGACCCTTGATAATATTTTTACGATAAATACTAAAAATAAAGAATGATACCATTTATATCCTCTCTTAAATCTTAATGAATTAGTCTTTCTCTCAAGTAATATTTCATAAGCACCTTGAGGGATTCCCCATAAAAACAGCTTTTTAATCATAGTTGGGAGTTTATCGTTATAAGTGGATTGACAATACCATATAGACAGATATGGACAAATAAGGACATCATAAACAATATTTATTTTAAGTATTTTAGGCATAAATCTAATTGGATATGTAACTTTATTTGTCTTCACTAAATAAGAATTAAACAATACATTAACAAATCCGTTCCATATAAAGAATGGAATCCAGAGCTTATATGATGGATGTTTGAATAATGTTGGAAAAGATAGGATACTACTTACAATTCCCGCCCTATATATGAATTTTTCAAGCAATGTAAGGCACCTCCTACTATTCTAAGATGTCCAATTTTACTATTTATATATAATTGGAACGCTATTAAGGTTTCTATAGCTCAGCATTGAAGAATATCATCTTTTTTCTATTGGTATATGGACTGGAATATCAAATAACCACAACCAAAATATTGTAATTGGAATACTAAATAGTAGTGTTAAAAGTGGTTTTTTATAATGAAGACGGAGAAAGGGAAACATCAGACAATCAAAAATAGCACTCCACATTAATGACCATCCAAATTTATAAATAATGCTACCTTGTAGTCGTAGAATATACTCTACTCCAACGTATAGTCCAATCCAAAACAAATAATGACGAAGAACTCTAAAGGTGCCCTGATTTTCAGGATATCGAGATAAAAACATTAGTGAAGTAAATGGAAACACAATAAACGTGTACGCCATTTCTAATATCGAATGATTAAACCATTTTATATCAGGAGAGAGTCTCCATAGCCAATGAGATGCACATAAAAAATTATATGTTAAATTGCCGAGTGCAATATATTGCATCGTTGGATAGAACTCCCACCATTTCTTATAGTCCTTTCTTACCCAAACGGCTATGATGCTAATAAGTGTAAGAATGATATGCATCCCAAAACGTCCCTTAGTAGTTTTTTCTTATTCCTAGCTAAAAACAATTAAGATTAAAAACACTCATTAACAAAACAAGCGTTCCTGCTTCTTACAGAAACGGTCTCGTTTTCTGATGTACAATTTTCATCTACTACTTTTCTAATTAACCACGCTCACTCTTAATCAATCACTTCATCTTTTATTTACGATTCTCCACTTGAGGTGGCTCTTCCATCCAACCGTTTTTGATCATGATTTTCGCACCCTTATGGGCATATTCAAAAATATCTTTCATGAAGATTCCCATTTTTGCGGACAAGTCATTTCGTAAACTAAAAGCAGTACCGAGTGAATTACTTCCCATAGAAAAGCTACAAAAAAGGCTTGTACAATACATCATTAACTTATCGGAAAATGGAGCTACTGTTGAATCAGTTGCATTTCCTCCTGGCGTTTGTGGAATGGATAAATCTACTTCAATCATCACTTCGCTTAATTCTTTTATTATGCCTTTAGCAAGTTCTGCACCCTCATTAAAAAATTTCTTTACCTCCGCATCATTTGCACACTGCCCAAAACCTAAAATCATTTGTGTTCCTGTCAGGTTTGATTCAATCGCTTTATGAAGATGAGCGACCTCTACCAAATTCAAGGTTCTTTTTTGACTAAATGGATTTATGGCTAGTCCACCAAGATAGCTATTGTCTTTAACAAACTTTACTGATTTTGGCATTGATACGTAAGGACTTCTAACAAGTAACCCCTGTTCAAATAAATATTGGGACGAAATCCTGAAATACTTTTGAGTATGAGCTGTTAGTTCTTCAAAAAGAATATTTATATCTTCTCGAAACGTCATGGTTAAATTTAATGAATGTAATCTACCATCACAAGATGTGAATAAGGATGTCCCAAAGCTGTATGATCACGGTTATGATATTATGTTTGTTCGCCTTTTAAAACAAATCAGTATGGGATGGTATAACAACACCTTCCTCTTCATAGATCTGAACCTATTTTACCAACATAAAAAGTAAGGTCATCATATAAGTTAGTCATTATATCTTTGGCTTTTTCATCTTCTGCTTTCGCTATAAAATACTCTAACATTCGCAGAATCATTGTTTTCTCTTGATAAGTAAGCCATAACGTTCCTAATTCTGAAGGTGTAATGGATGCTTTTTCTGGCATAACATATCCTCCCTATGATCATTGGTTTTAGGTTTTGTAATGTATGGAAGGTTTATACCAGTTGTTACTGTTTTAAAGTCGATTTCCTCAATCCCACACACATTAAAAAAACGACCAGCTAGAGCTGATCACAATTTAGGAAGTTCATTTGAGACATTCGTAAGTTAAGGAAACCACTGTGACAGGGACAGAGTGCCTGTCCCTAGTCCCAATTCAAGTTCCTTAGGAAAACTAATACGCATGACTTTTCTCCTACACATAGTACCTGTACTGTGCATTAATTACTTTGTTTTTCATTTCTTTATCCTTCAGTCAAACGCCTTTTTACTAATTTATTGATCACATATGTCAGTACATGTGCTGTTATTCGAATCGGAAAAACAATTGTCCCATATGAACCTTTTACTCTCAAGATTTTATACTTGATTAGAATAAAATCCGATATCACTGTCATTCCAAATGGTAACAATTTTATCCAGTTATTTCTTTGGGTTACACAAAGTGTAGTAAAAGCTGTTTTAACAACTAAGTACACCTTCACAAAAGAATAGTGGTGATACCAAGGATTAAATGTAACTAACTTAGGTTGATACCTAAACTTTTTGCTCAATGAAAGTAAGAATAACAAACACATATAAATCACGTGACTAGAATGATAAACAGTCAAATTCAGTAAGTTTTTGTTTTCTTTTTTCAGCCCCTTATACCAAGCGTCGCTAATAAAAAAGTAAAGAAATATAAAAATCCCAGTATATGATGTTTTCCACCATTTATTTCTGTAGACCTTTACCTTTACAAAAAATCGTTCAATTAAAACAAAGTAAAGAGTGAAAAGTAATTTTATTTTCCATCCTAACTGAAAAACGGATATAAAAATACCAGCAGAAGGAACAAATAGACCTTGAGAAAGTATAGATCCCAACGAATTGTCTTGTTCTTTTTCTCGCAACATCTTCGTTCTATATTTATATGCTTTCGAGATATAGAGTGGGTATTCAAAATGAAAAGCTAACCCAATAATTGATAAAAATGTAAAGAAGATTGTTTTTTTATTTGATTTTCTGTAGAAAGTAAAAAACAACAGAATGCTGTGAATGAAAACAAGACCCATATAATAATATCTGTTTTGATTCTTCTTCACCAATAGTTTTCCCCTTATTAAAATCGAATATAATATACTATCCTTATCTTAACAGGGAAAAAATATGTGATTATTTACTTAACGAAGCATCTGTTGAATGTAAACAACAGGGACAGAGTGCCTGTCCCTCTGTCCCAACTATAAAACTTCACTTTCTATTGTATCTACAATCCAATTTTCTCCATCATAACGTAAGGTGTAGATCATATTTCTGTGGCCTAGTCTTTCTGTATTTCGTTCTTGAATAACCTTAACTTCTCTTTCGTTCTGCTCTTCTACCTTATAAGGGCTTTCGGTGTCTAACCAAGTAATTCCATCCTTTGGAATTACATATAATCCTTCATCTGTTTCTTCAAAATAATTTTCGGCAAACCATTTACTAAATCCAAGTGACATAAATGAACGAACATAATCAACCAACTCTTGCTTGGATTCTATATTTGGGATTTTATGTTGAGCACTTGCGCTTTCAAATATAGAATCAATCGTTTCCGTAGCTTCATTCATTACCTCAATTACATCAAGTTCTGGAACAGTATCTTCCATCTTTTGATTTTCATTACTATAATCAACCACTACAATTTCTGAACCAATCGTTAAACTATTAGGGTCAATTTCTGGATTTAATTCAAATAAATCGTCTACTGATACACCATCATAGACTGCTGCAATTTCTGATAGTGTATTGCCTGGTTGTATAACGTGTGTAACCTGATCTTCTGTTGGAATGGTTATTTCTGCTTCAACAGGAATGGTGAACGGCTCATATTCATTTGCTTCTATCATATCTTCTACCAAAACATCTTTATAACCTTGGGCAATTCCCCAATACGTGTCACCTGGCTCTACCGTTACTGTTTTGGATGCTGATACGTTGACAGCCCCAAACACTAGTCCAAATCCTAGAGCTGGTACTAATAACTTTGTGGCTTTCTTCATGTCAATCTCCTCCTTAAATTTAGTAACCTATTAATCACTTTCCACGTTAAAAACTTTTAAAACATACCCTTACTATAAGATCAGTAGAAATGGATAAAATCCGTCGTCGTTTCCTCCACAACATGGATAGAACAACCTCTTTTTAGAGATAAGTTCCATAGTGTTTTATACGTAAATGAGTTTTTTTCGAACATAATCGCTGACAGCTCATTTAGCTATAATTTGTATAAATAAAAAATTCCGTAAGAAACTAATAACCAACTAACCCCAAACGTTTAATCTTTCGAATCTAAGAGGAGTTCAATGAATCATGAAAAATAAAATAATTATTTCTAACAAAAGTGAAATTCATATGGAAGTTCATCAGAAGGACTTCTTTTCCGATTGGAAAGAAATGCTGAGGAGCTATGAGGCAGAAGGCTATTTCAACCACCTTTCTAATCAATCTGAGAAAGTCTTTATTAACTCACCCGAACCGATTGGAATGACATCATTGGTAGAAACGGATGAGAATTCAGAAATCGTCTATGCTAAGCGGAAAGATAGAAGTCTATATACGAGGTTTGTTAAAAATAGAAAAGGCAGCATAACCAGTTCCTTTGTTGTCATCCTTAACAGATCTAGACATAACGAAAGTGATTACTTTTTCGTCACGATGTTTCCAGGCATTGGGGCATATAGAGAACCTGAAGATCCTCACATCTCAACAAAAGAAGAACTCAAACAGTCCTTGTATTTTTGGGGAACTCACGCGTTGGTGTTTGATGAAAGTACAATCGATACCCAGACCATTACCCCGATATGTCCATATGATGATTTATTTGATGAACTTTCATTGGGTCATTTAGAAGATGATGATTTAGAAGGTGAACATTTTTCATATTAGAATCCTATGTTATTTTTAACAATTGAGGTGATCATTCTTATATGCCTATGCTCAATATAGACGGAACTACTATAAATTTTACAGTTAAGGGTGAAGGTATTCCCCTTGTGTTTATTCATCCGCCTACCCTAACATCTGTTAACTTCCAGTACCAACTTGAAGAGTTATCTCAATACTTTAAAGTCATTACTTTCGATATTAGAGGTCACGGAAAAAGTTCATATTCAAGTACACCCATTACCTATCAGCTTATTGTTGAAGATATCAAGCGAATACTGGATCATCTTGAAATTGATAAAGCCTTTGTATGTGGTTATTCTACTGGAGGTTCTATTGTTTTGGAATTCTTATTAACCTCTCATCATCGTGCTTTTGGTGGGGTGATTATTAGTGGAATGTCTGAAGTAAGAGATAACTATCTTAAAAATAAGATTTCGTTAGGAGTTAAACTCGCTAAAGCAGGTTTAGTACCCGTTCTAGCCCTGGGTATTTCAAAGAGCAACTCTACTAATTTTAAGTTATTCAAAAAGATGTTTACTGATGCCAAACAAGGCGATTCTAGAAACATTGAACAATACTACGCTTGTAGCTTGCATTATAATTGCACCAATCGTCTAAAAAATATAAATCTGCCAACCATCTTAATCTATGGTAAAAAGGATGAGCCGTTTCACCCATATGCCAAGATCTTACATGAACAATTACCGAATAATGAATTGAAATTTATTGAAAATGTAGACCATCGGGTACCAACAAAAGCAGCAAATGAATTACATACATTAATACGTCAATTTGTGAACAAACACCATCATGTCCGATCGTTTTAAATGGATGTTCGGCTATTACAAACTTTTCAAAAGATGATTCCCCTCTTTATGAATTGGGATTGTATTAAATAAGAGGAGGTTTGATTGAAATGAATCCATATTACAAATTTGCAGGAATGGTAATCACATCTACCATACTGATGTTTCTATTTAAATATTGGAGTACCTATGAAATTGGACATATATTTTTTAGTGAAAGTCGTTTATATATGGCTCTCTTAATGGGTGCTACTATGACTTTCGTTATGTTACTGTTTATGATGCATATGCTTAAAAACCGTAAAGTAAATATAGGTATCGCAACGGCTAGTGTCATTTTGTTCTCGATCTCGTTGTTCTTACTCCGTAGCCAGATTCTTGTGGATGATACCGATTATATGGAAGCCATGATTCCTCATCATTCGATTGCCATTTTGACAAGTGAACGGGCAACCATCACAGATCCACGAGTTCGAAACCTTGCTGATAATATAATTGAAACACAAAAGAAGGAAATTACAGAAATGAAGGAATTGATTGAAGACCTAGAGGATGATAAGTAGCTTGTTCGTAAGATACGAACAAGCTACTTAAAATATTTAAGAAAAATATAATTTTAGTATTATATGGTAAGGTACTGAAACTAAATCACTATGTCATGTCCTAATTAATAATGTCCCTGTCATCTTGGAAACGTACCAGGTTACTAGTAATTTCCTCGATCATCTTTGTCGGTTCATCTGCCCTAAATACAACTTTACTTACATTCTTCTTGATTCCGTAAGATGCTTTCATTTCAATAGGTTCTCTTAAGGTTATTTCATACTGCGGGGAATCAATCTGTAATAAGGAGTAGTAGGTATCCTTCGGTGCTTTTACCCCTAAATCAAGCTCCTTGGCTTTAGTAATATGTTCAATATTGTCGATTTCTACCTCAATACTACCTTGAAACCCTAACCGGATGATTAATTTTCCATCTCTAATGACATGTGGTAAATACTTCACCGAATGATATAAACCGATTAGATACAAAAAGCCATATACATTTAATACAGTAAAAATCCATGCTATTACCTCATTCCATCGTTGTATCAGATAATGGAATAATACACCCTCTCCTACTATTAATATTGAAAACACAATGACAATGGTTTTTATTTGTGAAGATTTATAATAGGTAAATGTTTTGCCTACTTCTACCTTAGGTTTTTTAAACCACACAAATATGGAATAATAGAACACATTAAGTTCTGTTAGTACAAGTTCTAATAATCGGTTTTTTCCTATTTTTGGTTCAAGTGCACCTCTCATCATCTCAATAAATTCAAGGTCCTGATGATCGGTATTTTTTCTAGAAGAGTTTATACTTTTCACAATCGAATAAACAATGAAACTCGCAATAACAATTTCTAATGTGATGACTATCCAAATAAGATCTTTAAAGTATGTTCTTCCTATAAAAAGTAAAAGTAATAGAATGAATAATATGGTGAATTTTTTTATAATGAACACATCTAATAGTAAGATACTTCCATTTTATCAGATTGTAGTTTGCTGGGATTGTTTTTTTATCATAGAAAAAGACCTGTTTCCAGGTATTGAATACTTAGGCATTTCTAACTGATATAATTAATTTACACAGAAACATCTTCACTAATTTCCTAATTTAATTAAAAACTGAGGCACGCTTTCTTAATAATGCAATTAATCGTTCTGAGCTAAGCAGCATTCCGATAATAAAGATAACGATAAAAAACGGGAAGATTCCTATTGTTGTATGGGATGCAATCAAGCCAAGAGTAGGTGGGATAAAGGTACCACCTGTATAAGCTACAGCCATTTGATAGCCCATAATCGTCTGGGAGTGCGTTTTACCAAAACGAGCTGGTGTTTCATGTAACATAGATGGATAAATGGGTGCAAATCCAAATCCGACCATGATAAAGCCTACAAGAGAAACCGTAGTTGGCAATGGTAGGATCAGGAGTGCGGCACCCACTAGTGCTATGATTTGTCCTAATCGAATGAGCATCGTGTTACTCATTTTAAACGTAACAAAACCAGTTAAGAATCTACCAATCGTTAGGCCTCCCCAGTAGAATGAAACCCACTGTGCCGCTGTTGCTGCTGATAATTCCTTTACATTCACGAGATAGCTACTTCCCCATAGTCCCACTGTTGTCTCGACCCCGCAATAAAACAGGAACGTCAACAGGGATAGCTTCACACCTTTAATATGCAAAGGTTTTGTATGTTCACGAGAAGGTTCATCATCGAGCGTTTCCGTATTTTCAGATAGACCACCCTCTCTGTTGTTCGAAGCATTATTCCACAATGGTAAGGAAATTAAAAGGATCGCTGCTAATATGAACTGAATGATAGCGATTGTAAGATAACCGTTTCTCCAGGCACCATCTCCTAACATAAACCCAGCCATGATGATAACAGGACCCAAGGTAGCTCCTACACCCCAGAAACTATGTAACCAGCTCATATGGTGTGCTTTATAATGGTTCGCAACATAATTGTTTAATGCGGTATCGACAGCTCCAGCACCAAATCCAAGAAGGATCGACCATACCCCCATCCAAATGATCGATGGAGCAACATACATACCTAGTAAAGCACTAGCCGTCAGTAAGCCACTAAAAAACGTGACCTTCCCCGTTCCAAATCGTTTTATTACTTTTCCACTAACAATACTTGAAACAATGGTGCCTCCTGCGATGGTCATAAAAAGGATTCCAGCTGTCTCTAGCGGTACACCAAAATCCTTTTGCATCAGGGGCCAAGCTGCTCCTAATAGTGAATCTGGTAATCCTAGACTTATAAATGCTAAATAAATGATTAGTAAAAGTAATAGTGTCATGTTAATGTGTTTTCTCCTAGGTGTCTTTTGACTTCTTTTTTCTAATAGGTAAAATGAATACTTACTATATTAGTTTATTTAGTATTCCAGGTCTAGAACAAAGCTAGCAGAAACGAAGTTCCGCTAGCTTTGTTCTAGACGTATTTAATTCAGTTTTGTTCCCTCTTTACTATAGATTTCTATTTTGTAAGAGTCCCCTTTCAGGCTATCCTTCATCTCATCTGATTCTAGCATTTCAGTTATTCTTTTTTCTAATTCAAGGCTATAGTTCTTGCTATCTAGTTCTGAAGAAGACACAGATGATTGAATGATTAGGGTTGGAGATGGATCAAGCGTGTATCCAACGCTTTTCACCTTAAATTGTTCATTTTTCATTTGCTCGGACAATGGTGAGACAATTTCAACGGCCCATCGATTGTCTTGCTGCATTTTCGCTACGTCTATTTTTTTGACTTGGACACTATTTATTTCCGCATCATGTTCCTTTGCTACACCTAGTACAATCTCTTTTATTAAACCCTCTTGCATTTCTGTATGTGGGACCTCGACTTGAATAAATTCCTTACCATTCCCGTCTGTATTCACATAGAGGGATATTATATTGAAGTGTTGGTTTTTCAACTCTAGGATCATCTCATCCGTTAATTCTTGATGAGGTTCTGCGAATGCCTGAACCGTTACATCATAATCACTATGTCCTTCTACACTTAGGGCTTCTTTTACCGTATGAATCACATCACTCTTCACTTCTTTGAGATAATCGTCTGAACCGGAAATAACAACTAACACATCATTTTCAAAAGCTCTTACATTAATTCCTTTTAGGTCAATTCCCTTTTCTAGTAGAGGAGCAGCCAATTTTTCTTCCATGCTTGGATGTGTGAACATAGTGTTTAGATAGGGAATTTTTTCTATGACACTCGCAACAGTTGGTGAAACATTTGCTGATAAGAAGAACACGGTTAATAGGAATCCGGGAATTGCCACAGCCAAAGCCACCGGTTTAAACTTCCACCCTTTTACAGGATCTTTTTCACTTAACATTCTTTTCTTAATCTTCATTTCAAGTGAACGATCAAATTCGATTTCAGATAAAACGGTCGTTGTCATGCTTTGTTTAAGATTTTTCAATTTATTTTCCATACGATTCACCGTCCTTTTCATACATTTCTTTAAGTAAGTTACGACCTCTATGAAGCCTGCTTTTAACTGTATTAGGATTAATTCTTAGTAAATCACTGAGTTCATCGATGGTGTATTCTTCAAAATAATAAAGAAAGATGACTTCACGATATTTGACTGGAAGAGAGAGCACTTTCAAAGATAAACTTCTATCTTCAAATTTATCCATCATTTCCTGTTCCGGATCTCGACCTGGTGAAATATGGTGATCAAACAAATATTCGTTCATTTTTTTACCTCGATAACTCCACGACCTCATGACGTCTTTACAGCGGTTTCCGGTAATCCGGTAAAGCCACGTTTTTATACTAGAGTCACCTCTAAACTTATGTATGTTCTTATAGCAATTAACAAAGACATCCTGTGTAATATCTTCAGCTAAGGTTCGATCCTTTACGTAACTATAGGCGAGCCAGAGTATGTTTTGACCATATTCTTTTATAATATAATCTATTGTAAATTCTTCTTTCTCAAAGTGATCAAGAACATCTTCTTGTAAAAATCTTTCCATCTTATCGCCTCCTTCCTACAAATACAGACGACCGTTTTTCAAAATGGTTCCCAAAACTTTTATAAAAATTTTAGTAAAAGACCAAAAAGGAGAGGATTCAGGTTTTATGTTTTTTTGACTAATCTAGTCAATTGCCTATTTATCTAGTAGACTTGTTCCCATACTCTTTGTTTATCCATATAGATACATGGATGAAAATTAAGGAGGCATTTTAACATGCATGATATGAGAATGATGCACCACTATTGGTCACAAATGCAAGAGGGAGCTGAACGGTGTTCTTGTGGGTACCAATATCCTACAATGAGCCCATCTATGATGAGTCCAGCAATGAATCCAAGTATCAACCCATCTATGATGAATCCAGTAATGAATCCAGGTATGAATCCATCTATGATGAATCCAGCAATGAATCCGGGTATGAACCCATCTATGATGAGTCCAGCAATGAATCCAGGTATGAATCCGGGTATGAACCCATCTATGATGAGTCCAGCAATGAATCCAGGTATGAACCCATCTATGATGAGTCCAGCAATGAATCCAGGTATGAATCCGGGTATGAGCCCATCTATGATGAGTCCAGCAATGAATCCGGGTATGAGCCCATCTATGATGAGTCCAGCAATGAATCCAGGTATGAGCCCATCTATGATGAATCCAGCAATGCATTCTGGATTTAACTTTCATTCAGAAATCAATCCGTCTGCACAAGTAAACCCGTATTTAAACGTTAGTCCTTATACACAAGTAAATCCTAAAACTCAAGTTCAAGTAAATCCTAAAACTCAAATAAATCCAAAGTTAAATAGCAATATTGAAGTAAATCCAGAAGCGTATTTAAATTTTGACCCAGATTTCAATTTAAATATCGGAAATCAATGGCGTTAATGAATCAACGGTCCTACTCTTTTTGAGTGGGACTTTTTCCTGTTTTACATACCTCAGCATAACTTGTGGTCTTCTTCGTTTCATGATGTGAGCTCTGTGAAAACCACAAAACGACGAAGGCAAAATTAAAGGGCACGAACCAATTCAATATTGGATTCGTGCCCTTCTTTATTTGTGTCTACCTCTTAGCGATAGTTCCAAAACGGTTCAGCACTTTCTACTACAAAGCCGAAAGTGGTGTCATGGGGTTCCCCAGAAACCATGGTTCCGCTAGCTTTATTCTAGGATAGTCCATAAGAACCATCCCCTTGGAACATTCACACCTAATTTCACTTTCTATTTAGATTAACTCTGTTTAGAAGCATGTCTCTCCATAAACGCTTCAAAGGCATACTTTACCTCTTTTGCAAAGGAGTCGTCATCCCCCTCAGGCTTAAGGATTCCATAATTCATCATGCTTTGTTTGGTAGAACCGTAAAGCTCTTGATAGTTATCAAAGTCTACTTCAATTGTAAATTGAACTTCCATTCCCTCCTGATTTGTAATGGAAGCGATGTGATTTCTCAATGATGGTTCAATAATATCAATAGTCCACCCTTTATCATGGCATTCAGATAAAAATGCTTCATAAATTTCTACAAATTGTTTACTATTCATTTTGTCCCCTTTCTTCGTGTAAGAAGTAAGTGCTGTAAATAAACAACTTCTAAAATTTATGCTTATGTTCATAAAAATTCTTAGGTTATATATATGTACTAGCTTTAGATTTATGAATTTATAACCATCTAAAAAGCCTCTGGCGGTCAAAAGTCAGCGGTTAGAAGTGTCCCTTTAGCCTTAAGGCTTAGAACAAATAAAAAAGATCCAATCAACTAATTGTAATTTTATCTTAAATTAAATATAGAGTTTGTGAGGTTCCTTATTTAAAAAAGCGAACAAGGTTAGCATTACACGACATAAATAAAAATATATGGAGGTATAGTTATGTGGGTAATATTTAGTGTTATTGCAATAATAACAACTTTTATAAATCTTTATTTGTATAAAGCTGAAAAGGATTATAAGCTCGCTATGGCGATGGCATTATCATTTACAGCACTAACAATTTGTGCAGATTACAGTTATCTAACTCTGTGGGTACAAGCGGAAGATTGGGCGGCTTTATCGGATGTAATACCTGGTATGGCAAGGGCATTTTGGTTTTTGACAATTTTTTCTATCTTACTAAATATAGCACCTATTTTTTTAGAACGAAGACGTAATAAATAATGACTTATTGTGTAAGTCTTTGTGTATAACTACGGAGGCTTTACTTGAATAAGATAAAAATAAAGAACGAACGCTTGGATATGAAAAAACATCTAGCGTTCTATTGCTTATTCTACTGCTAATTATCGTGCTCATTTCACTGTGATTTGGTATGCTATTTTACCTGTTTACATTGGCAACGACGAATGCAAAATAAAAGGGCACGAACCCAATATTGAATTGGTTCGTGCCCTTCTTTATTTGTGTCTACCATTAGCATCAGTTCAATAATGTTGAGAAAAACCCCGAGGACAGGGACTTTGTCCCATGCCTATTTCATTATGTACCGTTATAAGAGAATTTTTACTAAGTTAAATAAGATAGAAGAGTCTACTTTTTGGGCTGATCAAGTGCTTGGTAAGCTGCCTGATACTTTCCTCCATCCGCAACTTCTGAATGGTACAAGGCCTTGATGGCATTGTTTTTTTCAAGACCATGCTCAGCCTTCAGTTCTTTAAAGCGTGTGTGCAGTTCTTTATTTTCCTTAATTAGTTGTTGCATTTGCGATTTTAAATACTTCAAAATATTTATCTCCTTTTTGAATCTCTGATTTTAGACTAGTTTTCACGAGAAATAACCTGTTTAAAAAGCTCCCTAAATTTCTCTCGATCTTCTGCGGTAAAAGGCTTTGGTCCCTTTGTTCGCTGTCCGCCTTTTCTAGCCATTGCACTTAAATAACGTGTTTGTAATAATTGGTCAATATTTTCATTTGAATATCTAAATCCTTTATGATGGAGGACAATCATTCCTTTTGCTAAACCTAGTGACGCCAGGCCATAATCTTGCGTCACGATCATATCTCCTTTTTCCACTAACTTCACAATCCTGTAATCTGCAGCTTCTGCTCCAGAATCAACATAAATCGTTTTCACTCCTGGTGGCTGTTCGGCATTAGAAAAATGAGAAAAACTTGTAACCAGGATCACCGGAATTTCAAACTTGCTTGCTTCAGAAATAATAATATCTTTCACCGGACAAGCATCTGCATCCACATAGATTTTCATCTTTCCCCTCCTGTTAAGAAGTTTGACTTACTATACTATTAAATTTAATCTTTTTCAACTAGCTCATTTCTAAAACTTGTTTCTTTTTGTACCTCTACTCTTAATTATTGGCAACTTGATTTTTGTTCTTACTCGAATTTTGTCAAAAAAAGCCTCACTCTCTGCATATAGGAGTAAAGGCTTAAATAGAATACTATACTCAATTTTTCTTTTCGATATTACTCAATCCACTGCACAACTTCTTCCATCACTCGACGCGTTTTCGGACGCGCCGGATCCTCTTGGCGATATCCGAAAGCAACCATGGCGGATACGGCAAGCTTGCCATTTTCAAGAAGTCCCTCATCCTCCAAAAGCTCATTTACTTTTTCATAGCTAAAGCCTTCAATTGGACAAGAGTCAATGCCGGCAAATAAAACAGGTGCTTTCCTTGTTTCCTCCATTTAGAATCGAGATGTCATCAATAGAAAAAGTTAAGCTTTACAAGTAAAAAAGCCTATACCTCTTAATTTCTTCCAAGGAATAAGCTTATGGTCTTCTGCAATGAAGTTGATTATAATATTATATTGAATAGTTTTCTTGTACTGCGTAGCAAAAGCATTTTTAAAATGACATATCCGTGTAAACCAAATCTTTTCGTTACACAAAGAGACCAATTAAAAGATATATCATTTTATTTTACCTTAGCCACTCCTAGTGCAAAGTGATGCCATAAAATAGTTTCAACTAACTCTGATTGCGCCTCGTCACACTCAACAATCAAAACAACTTCTGACTGTTTTCCTTTTAAGGCTCTTTTTTTCTTTTTCATCACTAACTCTGTATAAAGGCGAATAGCAAAACCTAACATAAATCCAATAAAAGCCCCAATTAATCCCCAGTAGATGGGACCCCATGCCAATTTAAACCCAATACTTGCTCCAATAACAGAAAAAGCTGTTCCAAAAACCATTCCAATATCAATAAATGACGTACCATCTGAACGATGAATGGAATCAAACATCTTACGCTCTTCCGTTCGATTATCCAATGGGACTGCAAAGATGTCTTCTTTTTTGATTCCCTTTTTCTCAAGCGTAGTTATCGCTATTTCTAAAAATGCATTATTTTCAAATGTTGAAATCAGCTGCATGTCATCACTTCACTTTTTGTCCTTTTACAATTCTAAAAGAAATTGACTGATAATTTTCTTTTAAATATTTTCTTTGCTCTTTTTCATAAAGCTTATTATTTTCTACTGTATTGATGTATGAATCAAATACAGAAAACCCATAAAGCGAAGGGAAGAAGAGAAGCCATTCAGGCTTCAAAACAGATGTAGCTTCTTGCACCTTTCCTAAAAACAAAAGCGAAATAGCTTCAAGACCATGAGAAAAATACGAGAACACGACAACCCAAATAATGACAAAAAATGCTGTTATGATTCTATGTATATAAAGCTGTCCAAGCCCAGGTACAAACAAAGACCAGACAACAGCCATAATGGGAATTCTCTTATCTAAATAATTTATCTCTAGTGCGCCTATACTAAATGAATTAAATTGATGCTCTTCGCGCTCCGCTAACAAATAGACTTTATTCATATCAACGGTTGTTCGATAACTATCCCAGATCCCAAATAAGTAAACAGGAATATAAATGAGAAGCCACCTAGTATCTAATATATCTTTAGCCATTTGAATCTCACCTTGAAATGAATAAACCATCGCTAAGTTGACGTTTGCTTTTAGATTCACGATTACTTCCCAAATAAAAAGTACAAAACCACGTAAATATTTTGAAAGAAGCAAGTGTCCGAAACCCGGAAATGCTGCACTCCACCATGCAATGATATATGGATTTCGCAAATGAATTTGAGTTGTACCCAAAATACTAACATGAGCTTTATAACGTCTTGCGGTGTTGTTATTAGTATAATTGTTCATAGGAAGTCACCTTAAGAATTACAATATTTAACTATTATCATTCCACCAAACTTCTATATATATTCGCTTCTTCAACTGAGCTGCTATTACGTTCTTTTTGCAAAGTACCTATAAAAATAAAGTTTATTACTGCGCAGTAAGAGTCTAATACGAAAAGACGATCACTAAGTAGGCAATCGTCCTTTAGATGGATATTTTGTAACCAGTATATTTATACTGTGCTACAAATAAAGCTCTGAGCCTATGAACTTCCAATCCATTGTATGTATTTATTTAAATGATTCACTCCATAGTCTTTCAATCTCTTTAAATAAATTCTCTTGAAAGGTTACTTTGTAAATGTCAGGCTTAGTAGTCTTGCTCAAAAAGTCGTGATTGTAGCTTGAGTCATAGTAGTTCAAAATGCTCGTGAAAATATAACCATGCGTACCAAGAACAATTCTTTTTCCTTCAAATTGTTTAAGAATATCCTCTAAAGCTGCACTGCCTCTTTTTTGTAGGTCACTTACGCTTTCTCCACCTTTATAGCTAAAGGTTGGATTTTCAAAAGCATATTTCACCGCTTCATCTGGATCATCAAACACGACATCCGCATCAGCTAACCAACCTTCTCGCAGTTGTTGATCAGTATGTACAGTTGTTTTAACATAATCAGCTATACCTTGAACAGTTTGAATTGCTCGAACATAGGAACTGCTATATACGATTTCAATGTCCTCATCTTTTAATAGGGTCATCACTCTTTCTGTATCTTTTCGTCCTTTATCTGATAACTCTCTCTTTTCTTCATTATGAATATCAAATTCTGAATGTGCGTGGCGTACAAAGTAGATAATCGTATCCATTTTTTATCCCCTTTATATTTCTATATATCAAAATAATATTCGACTAAGTTTTTTTAAATCCCTTTATTAGTATATTTTGCCTCGTTCACTGAAGTCCTCTGTTTTCATATCAATAAAGAATTTAACAGAAACAATATGAGTCTACTGGTACTGAAGAATTTAAAATGTTGTTACTGGAATAATGCGGTCTGGATTATACAACAGTTGCCTTCTCCTAGGTTTACTAAACGAAACAATACAAGATTCTGTTCGTGATAGTTGCTTCTTCATCACAGCAATCGAAATTGGAACTTCAAGGATTTGTTGGTTACGGAAGGTTATAATCGTAGATTGGAGTTGTGGTGTTAGATAGTGAATATGTTCATAGAAAATCCAGTTACAATTGTAGGATTCTGGAGAGATGGTTGGAAATGCATAGATATCTTCTAGAGGGTTAATGGGTATGGGTGGACATTGGTGAAACGATTTTAAGTGCCCTAATGCTTTCTTTCTTCCTTCTAACGAGGCACCACCTTCTAAGCAGGCGTGTTCAATGAGTTTAATGGGAGTTTCTTTACAATAGTATTCGCCTTGGAGATCGATAATTTTGGATCCAAATGTGGGATGGTATGCAGGTAAAACGGCGAGGGTGCTTGCGGATATTTCGTAGTGTTTTATTTCTAACAAATGTTATTCTCCTTTATATTACTTTTACTTGTTTCATAGAATGCTCAAAAAGGATTACTCTTCATCTGGAAAAACTCGCTTAGCCTCGGCTTCTGCTTCACGTACAAGCTCAGTCAGGTCAATTCCACAATCCAAAATAAGACGAACCATGGTTTGCCCACCTGGAAGGTTTTCGCCACGTTCAATATTTCCATAATTGTTCACGTGGATTCCAAGCTTTTCCGCAAAATCATCCTGAGTTTCAGCCATTTCTTGTCGCTGCTCACGAAGCTTTTGTCCTAATAACTTAGTAAATAATTGGTTCCTTTTTGACATCACTCTATCTCCTTTGAACCAATTATGAAAGGATAGCTAGGAGATTAGAACAATGTATACATTGGGTTTTGTAAAGATTACAGAAGTTAGAATTTTATCCCTTGCTGTAACTGTGTTTGCCAATAGAAAATGTTAGAGATTTGAAAGTAAAAAAGCCTATACCTCTTTATTTTTATCGAGGAATAAGCTTATGGTGCAGTGAAGCCAAATATAAATCATTTTCTAGTGAATAGTATATTTGAACTGTGAAGCGATGACACTTTTTTAGTCTTTTTCCTTAAAATAAATTCCCTTGTTAAAGAATGTTATTATTTCTTAAAGCCACTTGCTTGAAACGGTCCCTCTACTGTGACAATCCCTATATACCGTGCAATCTCTTGTGGAGTTTCCTTTAACTCATTTTGTAGCCATTGTTGTATGACACCTAAGTGAGCTGAAACTATATAAGAGAGCAAATACTCTCTAGGCACTTTCATGCGATCTTCATTTGCTTCTATTTCTTTTAAAAATACCTTCCCGATGTTTGTTTTAATATAATCCTTTAGCTTTATCTGAAAGGCCACATTTCCATTCGGTCCAAGGACTGCTTTCATAAAAGCCGCATTGTCTTTAATGTACTCCAGTAGCTTTACTGAAAACGCAAGCGGTTTCTGATTTTCACTAAATTTCCTTAAATCATCCACTTTAATATCCTTTGCAATGTCTTCAATTTCATGGAAAATTTCGTTTTCACATTTCTCTAGCAAATCAAACTTATCCTGATAATGTAAATAAAAGGTGCCACGATTTATATCTGCACTTGTTGTAATATCTCTGACTGTAATTGATTCAAACCCCTTTTCGTCTATTAAAACTGCTAGTGCCTCCCGAATCAATCTTTTCGTGCGAGCAATTCGACGGTCAACCTTTTGTTCTGACATTTTACACACCCACTTTTGAAATTTTTTTAGAGATTATGAACAGAAGACCTTTAAAGTGTTGATTTCACAACAATAACGTAATTACTGATTATTGAATTCACTAATATACAAATTATAATAGATACTGTGATCATTAATCAACACGGTGTTTATTATAAGGAGGAATAGATTTTATGAAATTCTTTAAACAAAAATTAGTCGTATTGTCACCTTTACTTGTCCTTACAGTTGCTCTTATTTTTTCACTTACATTGGTTCCATCTATTAACCCTACTCCGAAGAATATGCCGATTGCAATCGTCAACGAAGATGAAGGGGTTGAAATTCCGAAGCAAGGGAAAATGAATATGGGAAATGCACTTGTTGAAAAAGTTCAAGCTATATCCAGAGAAGACTCTAATGAAGAAACGATTATTAATTGGATATCGATATCAGATCGAGACACGGTTATGGAAGGATTGAACAATAAAGAGTATTATGCAGCACTCTTCATCCCTAACGATTTTAGTCAAGACCAAGCTTCTCTTCAATCACCAAAACCTTCTTCACCTAACATTGAAATATTAATCAATGAGGGGATGAATGCTACAGCCGCAAGAATGGCTGGGCAAATGCTTTCAAGAATTACTGAAAACATCAGTCACAATGTTTCAATGCAATTACTTGCTGGATTTGAAAAGCAAGGAGAGAATATACCACCTAATCAGGTTGCTCTATTAATAGATCCCCTTACTGTAACTGAAACAAATGTTAACGCAGTTGGAACACATAGTGCAAATGGGAATGCACCTGTTTCATTCATTCAACCCCTTTGGATGAGTAGCATTGTTGGGGCAGCTATTGTCTTCTTTTCAATGAGGAAAATGAAAATAGTAAACAGAAGAGAAAGTCTCTTATCAAAACTCACTCAGACAGTTGCTGGATCTCTTTTATCCTTTATTGTTGGATTTGGGTTAACCGGTATTTTGGACAGTTGGTTAGGCTTCCATATTCCAAACTTTTTAGACACAGCATTATTTGTGAGCTTATCGTATTTAACTTTCTTTTTACTAATATCCGCCGTAACTAATTGGTTTGGTTTTAAAGGTATCGGAGTATTCGCTTTACTCTTTTTCTTTGGAATACCACTTTTATCAATGCCTCCTGAATTTATGTCTTCCTTTTACCGAGACTGGATTCACTCTTGGCTGCCAATGCGATTTAGTGTAGAAGGTCTCCGCAACTTATTGTATTTTGGAAAATCTTTACGTGTTGATGGTCCAACCCTAGCTCTATTTAATATTTCGTGGATCAGTCTTTTAATCATATTTGTTTCGGCGTTTAAACCCATACCAGAAAATGAGCATGGCCACAGTAAAGTGAACATGAATGAGGGGTGATTGGAGATGGCAGAATTACAGGAGAAAAAGGAAAGAAATTTAGATCATCTCATAGAATTCATGGAAACGAAGCCTAGAAATTTTGGAGAACTAGTTCATTCAGCAGCTGATTCAAAGCCACGTCGTTCTTTTGCACCTTTAATTGCTAAGAATGAGACATCGCTTAAAAACTTTACGTTTTCACAAAAATTAAAAATTGCGCCTAGAATGGCAAGATTAATGAAGGGAATGTGGAATGGTAAACGTTACTATAGTAAAAGAGTTGAATCGAAACAAACAGAAGCTCCATTGGAAGTTTTTGAGGAAATAAAACAATTGGTTCAAAGATTAGGAGCTATTGATGTAAAATTCGTAAAGGATTTACCGTTGAAGCAAGTATTTAAAGGTAAATCAATACCTCATCAAAACGCAATCGTGTTCACCGTTGAGATGGACAATGATAAAATCCAAACTGCCCCGAGCTTTGAATGCTTTGCTGAAGTAGCAAAGGGATACGGTGATTTGGCTGTCATTTCAAATGAAGTGTGTAAGTTTATTCGAAAAAAAGGGTACTCTGCTTATCCAAGCACGGCAATGGGCGGACAAATGGATTACGTTGCAATGGGTGAATTAGCAGGTTTAGGAGCAATCGGATATCATGGACTTCTAATTACACCTGATGCCGGAGCTCGAGTTCGAATAAGTACCATTTATACAGATATTGATACGTTTCCTGTCGAGACAGAAAATCAACACCTATGGGTACGAGATTTTTGCTCATACTGTAGAAAATGTGTTCGAAGCTGTCCAGTTCAAGCAATTAACAATGAACCACAAGTGAATGATAATGGAGATATAACGTGTATCGATTATAAAACATGCATTAAATATTTCTCTGCAAATTATGGTTGTGCAAACTGCATTAAAGTATGCCCTTTTAGTACAGCAGGTTATGATAAAATACAAAAGGGTTATTTAAAGAAAAAAAGTGCAAATGAGAGAACTGACAATTAGGTACAACTAATTTAGAATCAATAGATGAAAAGAGGCATTCCATAAGCTCGAAGGGTTTTGGAGTGCCTCTTGCTATCCAATCCAACGAGGTGCTATTCCTTTAGTGAAATAGTAAAATCCTAACTCTTTTCTTCAGGGAAGCCATGGGGACAGGGACTATGTGCCAATCACTTTTCTACTAGAGTAAGGTTAGATAAAATTCATTCAAAAACTAGAACTTTATGGTTACTAGTTTGTATTAAGACATATTGAATATGATTCGCTTTAATCTTCTATTTCATAATACCCACGGTCATCCCCATAATATTTGTTATATCGTTTCATAAACTTATAGAAAAGATAGGAACCGATTACCTTCACAATAGCATAGCCTGGAATACCAAAAATGACACCGATGACACCAAATAAATTACCTGCAATCAATAAAACTAGGATAATCGTTAATGGATGAACTTTCATCGTTTTCCCCATGATATTCGGAGAGACGAAATTCCCTTCTAAAAATTGGACTGCTATCCAAACAATTCCTAGCTTTAGCAACATAAATGGGGAGTTGACGATGGCAATGATCACAGCAGGAATAATAGCAATGGTTGGTCCTAAATAAGGAACTACACTTGTCACGGCTGCGACAATAGCCAATGTAAATGCATATTCAAGTCCTATGATCAGATATCCAATAAATAATAGAATACCAATCACCGTTGCGACAATAATCTGACCTTGGATGTAAGAACCAACTTGCGTATCGATATTATTTAAAATTTGCTTGGTGTCATCTCTAAACTTCGGCGGAAATAATTTTATGGTATAACGTTGAAACCTTTTTCCATCCTTTAATAAGAAAAATAAAATAAATGGAAAGGTTACAATAGATACAATAGTAGTTGTAATGGTACTAGCAACATTCTGTATCCCTTGAAAACCACTTGAAATATAAGTTCCAATCAATTTTGGCAATTCACCTAATCTCTCTGTTATCAAGTTATAACCATCATCATAATACGGCGCTAATAAAGAATTCTGCGCCCATTCTGTCATACTATCCTCTAACTGCTTTAAATAACTTGGAAATGTTTGAACTAAATCTTTCACCTGCGCTTCAATCGATGGAGCAGTTAACAGGATCACTCCAGTTAATGCACCACTAATACCGAGAATAAGAATGATTATTCCCCACATTTTTTTAATACGAAATCTTTCAAGCATTTCTACAACCGGATTTAATAGATAGTATGCAACAAATGCTAGGATTACTGGAGGTGCAATGGTAGATAAAATGACCTTTAGTGGATAAAAGATAAAAGAAATTTTCGTATAAATATATATGGTAATACCCACTAGAATAAGAAAAGCTAATAGGTATAAAACATTTTTACCACCAATTAATTTTAAAAATTTATTTTGTCCTTCCATAAAAGACATCCCCTTTAAAGGTAATGTACCACCTAACTTAAGTTTAAAGGAGTTGTGCTCAGAGGTAGTTTATCTCTTTTTTAGACACTCCTATCTTTAATTACTAATACCACAGTTCACATTCTTTCAAACTAAAATTAACAGTATAGAAAGATGATCATCTGATGTATAGGAATGGATGTTCACCTATAAAATACTCTTTATAAATCGAGCAAAAACCTAATCTCATCGATACAAAAATTATTGTCTTTACAAAAAAGAAGCCTGTCTCCTAAAACCTTGGAAACAGACTCCTACTATTCTTATCTACCTAACTTATCATCAATATCTGATGTATCCACATTCTCGCCAAATAAATCCTTTAGTTTACTTTTCGCTTGCATTTTTATATCATCATCCACATATAAAGCTACTTGAGCTAAAGCGATTAGTAGAGCACTTAAGTCATCAACATATCCTACACCAACTGCTATGTCTGGTATAAGATCTAGAGGTAAAATAAAGTAACCTAAAGCCCCAACAATGGTTGCTTTAACTTTTAATGGCACCTCTGGCTTTTGAAGTGTGTAATAAAGTAATAGGACAGCATAGACTACAGATGTTCCAGCTTTTTTAGAGAATTTTTGAACCTTAGTCCAGAACTTTTCCTCTGAGAAATGTTTTTCGTGTTGATTAAGATCTTCAGTATTCAGTTTTTCTGCTTCATCTTTTAAATCAGCAATTAATTCTTCTTCAATTTCAATTTTGTCGACTTCTTCAATAGTAGATGAGGATAGTTTATCTAGATCTGTTTTCTTCTTAAATAGGTCTTTTAACATGAAATCACTCCAATGTTTAGTAATTAGTAGATTAGTACATGCCTGTCCCAGGTAGCATGGGCAGGCCATTCTATTAGTTAAACGTGACATTTACCGTATAACCAATATTCTTAAAAAATTCCTTCAACGCTTTCTCTGCATTTTTCTCTGCAGTATCTAATAAACCAATAGAAATGGCTTCTTGACGAATTTGCTCTTGTGCCAATGCAGCCAGTTCAAACCCCTCAGCCATTTTAACATCACCACGGAAAATCCCACTATTGTCAACGGATTGTATTTTATCCATCTGTAAGGATGGATCCTGGAGGAACTCTGCATGAGGAAGGGTAATATCTATTTCTTTTGTTTCTTCATTAATAACCATATCATCAGAAGTAATTCCTTTCAAATCAACACCAGCCAAAACCGTCCCAGGTACAACTAATAGCAGTTCTCGCTTTGTTCCTGGTAGATTAATAGACAAGATATTCTTGCTATCCTCTTGGTGGATAACTGCTTTCGTATGAACTTCAGCTGTTGCCAGTGTAGCTAGCTCTTGAACATGTTCAACAAACACGATTGACTCTTGTTTGAAGTTATTGCCCGCAATTGACCAAATTACCCCTGACGCGATGACTAAAACAACAAGGATGAACATGGCCAACTTTGCCTTGGATCTACTAGCTTTTGAGACAGACTTAAATATTCCTTTAGGTGGGGAAAAAGATCTTGAATTTTGATTTACTGCAATAGTTGCAGCCATTTGCTGTTGTGCTTCGTTTAGTTCTCTTAACTGTCTTTCTAGCTGTGCAATTCTTTCGTCTTTTTCTTCTATAATATCTTTATTTGTATCCAATTTGTTCTCACCTTTCATTTTTACAAATACAGTGCTTATCCTTTTAATCCATTAATCTATTATGTGAGGAATTATTTAAATAATAGCACATGTAACGGAACTTATACCTAGGTTGTAGCAAATACTCACCTAGTAAAGCACCAGGTTTTGTTATGACTTTCGATTTCTTTTTCTAAATTAGATGAAATGAATACTTACTATGTTAATTTAATAAATACTTTAGGTCTATAGAAAAGGCTGGAAGACTATATTACGCTCTCTTGTTTAGCGTATTTAAGATTTTGTAAAGGTCCACTCTTCCAATGATTGTTTTAGGGTGAACATCTCGTTTTACAAGTTGTAATCTACTGGAAGGTTCCAATAATTCATCTACTGTTGGTTTGCTTCGCTATCAGTATCAGAAAGTATTCTTATCCATCTTTTTTTGCCAACAGCGTTCACAATGTTCCTGCACAGTTCTAAATCGATGAGAACTTTCTAGGGAAAAGAGTATTGCTAAACAGGTATCCTTTCTGTTGGTGGTTCTCCAATCATCTTATTGGCCGAATATTTTTAAGCATCCGGTTCCTCGAAGAAACATGCATAGGAGGATTTTGTAAATTTATGCCGAATTTTATATAATACAGAAATTGTAATTGGAGGCATTAATTTGAGCAATTGTTACTTACATAATGAAGTAGAATCCGTAGGAATCTGTGTTGGGTGCGGTAAGTTTATTTGTTCTACCTGTAATACAGAACTAAAAGGTAAGAATTATTGTAAAAAATGTGTAGAAGAATTATTTGATGAGAATAAAAGAAAAATGGAAAGATTAGAAGATAAGAATAATCAACCAATGGTGTTTATGAATGCTGGTGGGGCTAGTTCTTCTTCTAGTTCTTCTAGCTCTTCTAGTTCTTCAAGTACAAGTTCATCAGGAATTCCTACTTATATTTCAACAAAAAGTAAGTTGACTGCTGCTTTATTAGGCATTTTATTAGGAGGATTTGGAGCTCACAAGTTTTACTTAGGGAGAAGGAGAAAGGGTATAGTTTATCTTCTTTTCTGTTGGACCTATATTCCATCAATTCTAGGTTTTATAGAGGGTGTAGTTTATTTATTTTCTAGTCCAGAGGATTTCTCAATGAAGTATGATAAAAAATATAGAGCTTAAAGTTAATATGACTTGAGACCTAATAATTAATAACCCTTGGACTGTACTTTTGCTTTTCTTCATTTCCTAATTTGTCTACTGTGACAACCTTAAAAAGGCAAGATTAAAGGGCACGAACCTAATATTGAATTGGTTCGTGCCCTTCTCCATTTGTGTTTACCTTTTAGCAGCAGTAGAAGCTCACTTCCTGCTACAAGCATACTTCCAGTTAATACCTAAACTTATTTAGCATTTACTTCCTCAATATCCTTTACTAATTCATCCCATTTTGAATAATTCTTTAATCGGAACTTGAACTCAACCCTTCTTGATTTCTCTTGATCAATTGTTTTCCCGTCATCTTTATATTTCAGATCACTTTCTGAACGTCCATTTGCCGTTATTTGCATCTGGACATTTTCTTTATAAGGAAAATTGCCAAAATCATCTGATAAGACATATCGAACAACACTAAATGCCCTTTTTTGTGAGAGGTCAAGATTATTGACAAAAGTCCCTACATCATCTGTGTGCCCTTCAACTACAATCTCAGAAATATGCTGATCATATTTTCCATATAAGATATTAAAATAGACCGGAATAAATTCTCTTAACTGCTCTTTAAACTCAGGCCTAATCACATCTTTCCCTGTTTCAAACAAGAGATCATTTTGAAATTTAATGGATCCAGTTTCCTTGTCGATTTCGATTTTTAAATTCGTCTTGCTAAACTCATTTTCTAAATCCTCTATAATATCAAACCTAATTCCAGCTAAGTAATTAATAATTTCTTCTTGCTGTTTAATTTTAACTTCCGTTTCCTTAAGCTCTGCCTCTTTTGCTTCTACTTTATCCTGTTCATTATTAATAATAACTAATAAGAAAAGCAAGACCACTAACAAGATGGTAGAAAGTAAGTCAGTAAAGGATGGCCAAAAATCATTGTCGTCAATCTTACTATCTAATAGTCGTCTATATTTTTGATTCAAGTCTTAACACCCTTTTCTGATCTAGACACCGACTTTTTCGATACGGCTGTTTAGTGTTTTCATATGTTGGTTCAATTCTGATAATGATTGCTGCACATTAATCGATGATAAAGACTCTGCTCCGAGATGTGTCTCTTGTAACTTCATCATTGATTTTAGCTCTTGACTAATAATGGAATTCGTCACATTAATATATCGTTCAAATTGTCGTAAACTATCTCTTACGCCTTCACCTAAGCTATCATCCAACTTCAGCATAAGCTTTTCCATTTTCTCTGTTGAAAGTTCGACGTATTCTTGCAACGTTTTTTGAAGTTCCTCTGTTTGGCTTTTAAACTGATTCGTGCTCTCTGTCATGACGTGCTCAGTTTGTTGGATTAGCTTTTTCATTTCCTCTGTAACTGTCGAACTATTAGAATCTAGCATAGTAAATAGATTTACAGTATCTTTAAACGTTGATTGTACTTGTTCATTTTGTTTAAACATTTCCTTAACAAAATCTGTAAAATTATTTTGATATTGTGAATTCTCTTCCGCTTGCTGATCAATCTTTTCTACAACTCTTACATAAAATTCTTGATATTTCTGTTGAAGTCCATCGACATGCTCAAAATAAGAAATTAAGCTTCTGAATTGTTGTTGCATTTCATTCATGTTACTTGAGAAAGACTGTGTTAAATTAGCTAATTCCTCAAAAGAATTCGTCTCAAGAATTTCTTTCATTGTAACCGTCGCGCGATCTATTTTTTCTAAGAATGTTACATTTTTATCTTCTAAATGCTTTTGGCTTTCCACAAGCTGGGCTTGTCGATCTAGACTTTCTTGATAAAAACCAGACATTGCTTCAAAAGCATCATGCATTTGATCGGTATGAGTAGTAAAGAATGTATCCAGTCGATTACTTGTCTCTTCTAGGTTTTCGGTAATTCTAACAAACTGTTCTTCATTTCTCGCTTGAACTTGTAGTTGCTGTTCAGTAAAGTGCATGTACTGCTCCGCGGTTCTTCTCATTAAATCTACAGAATACGACTGAATTTCTTCCTGCTTTTCAAAAAATGAAAGTAAATCACTGAAGTTGTGATTTAATTGGTTCATTTGATCATTATAGTTTTGTGTAAACTTATCCATGTTTCCAAAGATTTTAGATAATTTATTTGTATTTTTGCTAAACATTTCATTAAAGCTATTCATATTCTCAGTCGCTCGTTCAAAACCTTCTGTAAAAAGCTGTATATCGAGAAACGATTGCTTCATTTCCTCGACAGCTGTTTTCACATCACCAATCGCCTCAACCATTTGATGATCCATTGAACGTTTCTCTTTTTGATTCAAATAGTTTTCAAGCTTAAGCATAATTTGGATAAGTTGTTGTTCAGTATTTTTTACTTTGGTAGCAATATTAATAATGATGGAACAAGCAATACCTGCAATACTCGTATAAAAAGCAGTATGAATTCCATCGAGAACTGTCTGCATGGTTTCATTTAAATTTAAATCAATTCCTTTTAATGCAATGACCAATCCAATAAACGTTCCTAATACACCAACTAGAATCGTCATGGAACTACCTAATTGAATCATTTTTAGAATCGATACAATTCTATACTTATGCAAGATGGAACGTTTGCTCTTTACCATCTTGAAATCAGAGATGAACTCTTCAATTAATGATTGA
Source organism: Bacillus mesophilus (assembly GCF_011008845.1). GTDB lineage: Bacteria > Bacillota > Bacilli > Bacillales > SA4 > Bacillus_BS > Bacillus_BS mesophilus. The sequence goes on from NZ_JAAIWM010000001.1 coordinate 966,531, forward strand.
AAATTAAGGTCATTGTCTGATTGTGTCCGGTACATTTTATATTTATCATTAATTTGATGTAATATGGAACTATTCTTTGAATCTAGTGATATTCTTTCACTTTCAGCCTCTAAATACTTGTATATGGAATGGTTCGCTCTTATAGCACAACTTCCAATTAAAAATACTAATGTAAATGTCACGATAATAATACTGAGTGATAACATAGGTGTACTCCTTCTTAATATAGTTTTACACAATCCCAGAAATCTGTAATAAAGTAATGATGCTTTGAAAACTCTTCCCTGATTCGTTTTGATGTATCTTCTGGGTGGATAGAGATCACCTTAACTTCTTTGCCTGCATCTTTGTATTTTTTCAAAATCTCGTAAAAATGATCATCTCCTGATAAGAGAAGAATGCTATCCAAAGATTCATACCGCTCTTTCAGTTTGTCGATTAAGTATTGATCATCCACATCATATTCTTGTCCATTTATGATTTGTTTAGCTTTTGCTGTTCCATTCTTGACTTCTTTCACTTGAAATCCCTGTTTCTCTAGTTGCTCCTTAATTTCTAGTTGAAACATGTAGACATCCTCTGTTTTCTTCTCATTTTCATAGATAGGCAGGAAAATCACGGCATGTTGATCTCGAATTCGTCCTTTTTGTTCTAAACCAAATATAGTAGAGAATAGGTTTTGAAAATCAATTTTCATGGAATGCAGGCCTGTATATATATTGGCTACATCGAGAAATACACCAATCTTCTTTGTAGAACGTGGTATTTCTTTTCCTTGGAGATACTCTAGCATGTTCTCAAAACTTGCGAACTCAACCCCATTGTCAGTAATACGGTGAAACAGTTGGTTTACTTTTGAGTTATGCTTATAAATTTGTGCGGATTGGTTATGAACATATGGATCAACGAAATTAAAGATTTGTTGTATAAGACCAGCGAAAACTCGTAAATTATGGTCTGTAATTTTTACATAGCGATCAGGATGATTTTCAAAGGTTAGCAGGTTATAGGCTGTAAACACTTCAATTTCCCCTCTATGGTTGTAGAGAAAAGAGTCAAAAGAAATGGATGAGTCTATCCATATATGCTGATCCGTCATCACCTTGAAAAAAGTAATGAGCTGCTCAAGCCAAAATTCTTGATTAGCCATGTTTTTCACATAAGTATCATCTCGTGAAATTTGTTCAGTAGGTGAAAGATAGATTACGGGTAATTTTTTATGATTGGATTCTTTCTTCAAATTTGATAGGAAATGGGTATATTTCAATTTGTGCCTAATCACATCACTAGATTGATAAAATGAAAGATCTAGTGTACTTTGGTTGTTTGTTTGTAGGTATTCAAGCCCTGTTACAAATTGCTTATAGGAGTCAGTTGAGTCTTTGTAATAAACATGTTCATGTAAATCTTCCATTAAGTACAAAACAGATGATTCTGGAAAAACGCTCTTCTCCTTCTCATACATCTCTACGATCTCTTCACTTGAGAAAAAATCATAGAAAGGTTCTTTTACACATGGTAAATGCTGATGACAAGCATCATATGCTCTTATATGGTTTGATAGAAAAGTCATAAAATGAAATGTTATAGATTGATTTTTTAATGTAGTATCGTTCACAAATGGCAAAATATAGAGTTTATTATTTCTTTGCTCCATAACCAGCCCCCCTTCACATAACCATTATATTATAGTAAAAAAGTTTCAGTGTTTCTGTCGTTTCATGTCGATTTCGTGTGACTTTTTGTCGTTCTTTTACATCTAAAAGTACTTGAACATAAGATTAGGTAGAACAATCCTATATTATAGACATGATAAAAGACCGAACCTATTGGCTCGGCCTACTTGTTAGAACTTATAATTTTTTCTGTAACTCCTTCACTGCTTGCTGCAAGAGCTTTAACTCATCCTGATAATGCACAGGATGTACACCACTTTTCGTGATCGTAACCATTGTGCTTGGAATGATTTCTAGAGTAAAGGATCCACTACTTATACTTTTACGCTGTTTCACTAGCTCTTCTCGTTTGTTCTTTAAGTAACCTAATTCGTCTTGATAACGTCGCTCGGCATCATTTAAAATAGCTTCATTAGCATCAGACTCTAGTAATTCCGACCTTAGTTCCCCCATTTTCTTTTTCTTAATATCTAATTTGATATCAATTTGAGAGATTACTTTTTGTATGAGTGTATCTAGCGCATTGATCACCGCTTGTTCTTGTTTTTTAGAGAAGACCCTCTTCACACTTGTCGACAGGCGTCCTCCCTGACTTGCTCCTGTAAAGACTCCAAGCATGGCGCCCGTAATTCCTCCAGCTGGGCCAAATAACATGGTCCCGACTAAAATCCCTGCTTTTTGACCAAGTGCTCCTAAGACAACTCTTGATGATGTATCACTAATGACATTAAATACAGCTTGATTAATAGCGACATCATCTTTCCAAACTCTTTTGACATTGTAAATCGAACTTACACCAAGAGCAATCAATGGAATTTCAAAGTCTAATAGATCATCAGCATGTGTTAAGGTAGATTGCGTTGCTTCTAGTACTTCTTCTCTTGATATATTCGATACATATACACTGGGATTTCCCTCGAAGTATTTCGCCAATTCTTCGTTCACGTAAACGGGAATATCAGGATAGTTTTCTAAATGGTCTCTAACGCCATCAGGGCTTGCCAGGTTTTTCACCTGAAATGGCTGGCCATCTACTAAAATGTCCCACCCAGGATTATTTGAAGTGGTTGGAAATTCGATATCATGCCCCTTAGCTTGGAGCTCTATGGCTAACATCTGTTCTGCCACATATCCTTGGATTTGAGCAATATCACCAGTTAACACAGTTGTATCTACTTGACTCGCAAACTGACTTAACGAAAACAAGTTTGATAAATCTTCTGTTCTAGCAAAATCGATTCCTGCTACAACCGTAGGATTGATCATGACATAGTCATAGATAAATTCACCTACACTAATGGTCGTAACTGCACCGGTTTGTTTGAGTTGATCAGGAGTACCAAACAACATCGTTTGCAATCGATTCTCTTCCCTTTTCTTCTCTGTAACCGAACACTTTAATGCTTCATCAAACATTCCTTTATCCCAATATGCCCAAAACTGTTTATTTGGTATGGCCATTTTTAAATCCCCTTTAATCTTTTCTATACATGTAAGTCTTCTAATCCGTACGTTTCTTTTTCGAGCTTTTTTATCTGCTGGAGAATACTTGAATGGTTTTGATTTATAATCCTTAGTTCAGACTCAAGTGTCTTTTTCTTTTTTTCTTCTAAGTTTACTTCTTTTCTTAGTTGATCGATATGATGTTGTAAGGCGGTAACCTTAAAACGTTCTTCCTGGCAAGAGCTATGACTGGAAGAGAGAATATCCTCCACCATCAGGTTTAAATGCTCATCTAGCTTCTTTTCTTCAGTCTTGATATCAAAGGTAGTAGAAAGGTTCGAAAGACTATTACTAAACCTTTTAAACAATCCTTCACCATTTTGATTGCTTTGTTTTGAGTATTGAAGACTTTCAATTTTATCGGCTATTCTTACGTACTCAGCCTTATGCCCTGAGAAGGAAGGGCTAATATCTAAATCATAAACATTCGCTGTTTTCAAAGCCAAATAAATCTTCTGTTTTTCTACCCTTACCTGTGTCATTTCACTAGAAACTTGCGAATGTAGATTCTTCATCTTAAGTTGACTTTGAGCGATAAGGTTACGAAGATTGCGTTGCTCTTCTTCCAAGGTGTTTAATTCCATTTGAAGACCCTTGTAGGTATTAAACCGTCCATTCCATTCATTTGTGAAGAGCTCAACTGACACTTCATCCTCACCACCACTACTCATGTAAGGAAGGGCTATTTGCATCACGATAATGGGTAACAGCTTTTTCTTTAGCGATTTATTTTGATGATTAACCAGTAAGGCACCTCCACCTAACAGAAGAGGAATAATAAATAATGGATTAGCTAAAACAGCTATGGTAGAGGTTAGGCCCGTATAAAAACCAAATGGCAACGTTAGTCCAAATAACCCAGCAAAGGTGGCTACCATGGATGTTGCTGTCGTATAGAAGGCAAACCCGCTAACCTCCACAATGATGGCAAAAACGATACTTGTCCCGCTTGTTGCTATGGCTTTTCGAACCATTTCATCTGTTAAATCATTGATCCCTAGCTTCTCTTTAATCACCTGCTGCTTCTCTTCAGGAAGGCTCTGTATATAATCGTTTACTTGTGAGGCAAATTTCGTTTGGTCATTTATGGAGAAATCTTTGAAACCTCCATCCAATTCACTAAAAACCTTACTCATTTGATACTGAACCATTTGTTGAAGCTGCGATGAAGATGATTCCTTTTCAGTAAAGCTACGAAAATGCTTATCCTGTTTTTGAAGCTGCCCATACACCTCATTAACAATCATAGCACTCTGATCTTCAATTTCTTTCACAAGGGAATACTTTGTCCCCTTTAGCTTTAATAGTTTAGTAATTTCTAAAAACAAGTCAACCTGAAGCACTTCATCCCTCTTATGTTGTAACTTCTTTACTTCTTGTTCTAAATGGAGGGTAAAATGATCACTTTTTTCTTTAGAAAGAAGATCTTTTGTTTTCGAAGACAAAAGATCTCCAATATTGGTCTTATGTAATAAGGAATACACCATTCGAAGGTCTGTCCCTTTTAATGAGACTAGACTGCTTGCCAAAATCTGACCATCCATAATAACACTCCTCGTTCCCTTGATGAATGTGAATATTATACTATACTTTGCATGTCTATTTACCTAGTAAAAATGTTGGTAAGTGTAAAAACAGCCTTTCTCAAAGGGTGGAAAATAAAAAAAGAAGCTCCTAAGCTAATAATCACTCTTAGAGCTTCTAACCATATTATTCATATTGTATGCTTATACCCAAAATTCCCCTTCAAATACTGCGTCATGTACTGATTAAATCTCATATGCCATGCATCTGGATTGTAATTTGTAGCTCGATGAATAAGTTTATTTATATAATAGTTAGCATGAGGGTCTTTTAAGTCATTTTCAACAATCCGAAGTGTCTTTATCCTCTTGTACATAAAATCAAAGAATGGTTGTTTCTTATAAAAGTAAGCAGCATTTCCATGTTCAGCGAATTCGACGGTTACAAAGTCACCAAAGTCCATAATAGCAATGGGTGGGGAGTGAATCTTTTTAACATCCACCAACAAGTGTGAATATTTATTCCAGTACTTAAAACGGTCGTATTTTGTTTCTTTGCTAAAAAACTGTCTAAGTTCCTTGATCATAAACCAACGTTTTGCATTCTCTACACTTTTTGAAGAGAAAGATTGCCACCCTTGAGGATTTCTTCTTGGGTCTCGAATCCGGCGTTCTACTAAATCCATGATTTCAGCATGAAGTTGATTAACATCAAAGGCCTCTAAATAACGATTCATTACTTTGTTATAATCGTTGTTTTGAAGATTATTTAACCTCGCTATAATGTCCGAAATCTTTTCTTTTTCAAAAAACCTCTTCTCACCCATTCCATAGAATAAGATTAGTGCCCATAACTTTCTTCCGAGTGGAGAATCTTCTTTAATTTTCCGATAAACAAATGCCTCTTTTATCGTAGGAGAAGAGCAATTTACAATATAACGGCTTATTCCATGCAACACATTTTCATCCTTCTGCCTTTTAAACACTGTATCGAATTCCCACCTATATTTGTTTTGGAATGATAGGAAGTCATTACCTTCATTTGTAAAGGCATATTCTAATAGGTCGTGTAATAGTGCATCTTTTGGAAGTAAATGAAAATGAGCCCACATTTTTCTACCAATAAAAGAGTTATATCTTTTCTTGAGAATATAGAAAATTTTCTTGTTTGTCTCCCTTTCATTCACTTCATAAGGGTAAGCATAGGCAAGTAAACGTAAATCAATTGATTTTATATTTTCGGCGTAACTATCTAAAATATCTCTTTTATATAACAGGCTTTTAATCTCGTCTAATAAATCAGGTAATCTAGTAGAAGTATATCCCTCTAGAGTACTCTCATCGTAATCTTTATATTTCTGCATCATTCTTTCTGATTCTTTGTCTAAATGGGTACTATTAAAGATAAATGGACGATTTATATATTGACTATTCATGTTTAGTCTTCACCATCTGTTCAATTTCATCGATTAACTCTTCATCTTTTAATCGGAATTTAAATTCCACTCGTCTCGATTTGTCTGGATTAATTTCACCATTTTCATTCAAAATTGGCTCATTAAATGATCTTCCATTGGAGGTAATAATTTTGCGCAATTCTTCCTTATTTTGAAAAGCAGTAAATTCATCAGAAAATATTTCCTTCACTACAGATAAAGATCGATTTTGAGATAATTCTAGATTATAAATGTACGTTCCCTCATTGTCTGTATGACCCTCAACAATTACTTGTGAGACATGGTCTCTAAACTGGTCCGATAATAGGACATTAATATATTGAGGAATAAATTCTTGCAAATGCTGCTTACCAGCGTCCGAGATTCCAGAGCTATTGTAATCAAAGAATACTCCACTTGAAAAACGAATTGCACCTGTGTGAGGATCAACTTCCATTTGTAAGTCTGAATCACTAAATGCTGTATTTAACTCTTGAATAATTTTGGACTTAACACCGATAAGTTCTTCTATTACCTTATCCTTTTCTTCCATTGATTTTTGATTGTTTAATATATTTACCATCAGAAAAAGAGCAAACATAAGGAGAAGGGCGCTCATTAAATCAGAATAAGACATCCAATGACTATTTAAATCTTCTTCTGCTGAGACGTTATGCCGTTGATTCTGTCTAACTCTTCTAGCCATTTCTTATCCCTCCTACTCCTTAGTTATTGCTACTTCATCTAAGACCTTTTGAAATTGTTTAATCGTTTTACTAATCGTCATAAAGTCTTTATCCATTTCGGTTACCACTTCATTAATGCTACTTACACCACGGTCTAGATAATTTATCGAGTTAGCTAATTGCTTATCAAACTGAGCAAACGTTCGCTCTAGGCCCTGATGCATGTGGTCTGTAAAGCTCTTCATAGACTGATCTAGTTTATTGTTAACGTTGGCAAATAACTGTTGGTTTTTCATTAACTTATCATTGTTTTGAGACCAAATCGTCTTCAGTTCATTGATGCTTTGTTGAACTTGTTGTACCTCTTGCTTCATTTGGTTTACCATCTTTTCTTTCGTTTTGTCTAAGTTGCTTTGTTCTGCAATGATTGACTTTAATAGTTTTTCCATATTTTTTTGAATTTCAACGTACACTTCATTGTTTTGCCCAATGCCAGAAATGACTTCTTTCAGTGAATGTGTTGATTGTGTTGTAAACTTTAACTGGTCTTTAAGACTTAGTGACAACTCTTTATTAGATTTTGTTAAACTATCTAAACTTGTAGTTGATTCATTAAATCTTTCAATAAATACTTGTGTTTCATTAAATACCCTTTGTAACAGTTCGCTTTGGTTGGTCATCTTGTTCATATTTGTGCTGAATAGGTCCATTTGACTTCTAAACCTCATATCAAAATCAGAACGTTCAGTTTGTAGGTCTATAATAATTTCTTTAACACCTTGAGAAAGTTTTTCTATTTGCTCTTTTTGCTGTTGTCCTTGTTGTGTTCTATCATCTTTCAGTTGGGCTACAACTTTACCCATTTCGTTAGACAGATTACTCAGCTGATTTTTAAAGTGATTGTCAAATGAAGTTCTTTCTTCTTGTAACTGACCTACCACATTACCCATTTCTTGTGAAAGATTACTCAATTGATTTTTAAAGTGATTGTCAAATGAAGTTCTTTCTTCTTGTAATTGACCCACCACATTACCCATTTCTTGTGAAAGATTACTCAATTGATTTTTAAAGTGATCATCAAATGAAGTTCTTTCTTCTTGTAATTGACCTACAACATTACCCATCTCTTGTGACAGATTGCTTAGCTGATTTCTAAAGTGATTATCAAATGAAGTTCTTTCTTCTTGTAGTTGACCTACAACATTACCCATCTCTTGTGAAAGATTCCTTAGCTGATTTCTAAAGTGATTATCAAATGAAGTTCGTTCATCTTGAAGCTGTCCAACTACATGATTCATACTTTCTGATAGGATAACCATTTGATCTTTAAACTCTTGGCTGAATCCAGTTCTTTCTTCAGTAAGTTGGGTAAACATACTAGTTACATTTTCCGATAAAGTTCCGATTTGACTTCTGAATTGTGTATCGAATGCTATTCTTTCTTCTTTAAAGCTATCAACTACCTCACTCATATTGGTGGAAAGTGCCTTCATTTGCTCTTGGAATTGTTGCCCTGATGCAGTACGTTCATTACTTATATCTCCAAGAAGTTCTCCAAGGCTAGAAGTCACTTTAGTCACCTGTAATGTTAGTTGTTGTTCAAATGACATTCGCTCTTTAATAATTCTCTCTAAAATGTCACCAATTCCACTCTGAAGCATCTTAAGTTGATCTTGAAGATATTGTTCAAGCGTTTCTTGGCCATTAAATACCTTTTCTAGTACCTTGTGAACAGCATCATTTAGAACATTCATTTGGTTATGGAATTGTTGATCTTGATTTTGACGGTCTAGAGCCATTTTATCCAGTAACCCATGATACCCTTGTTGAATTTCTTGGTTTTGATTAGATACGATAAGAAGTTGAGAAACATTTTCTTTCACTTCTTCTTGCTGGTGATTTAACTTTTCTACAAAATAACCAAGTTTCTCAGTTAAGCCAGTCGTTTGAGTCGCCATTTCAGATTGTGCAGATGCTGAATGCTTTAATTCCGTAACAAGATGGTTCATCTCACTATGGACTTTTTCTTGCCATTCCATTGTCCGAGTTAAAGTATTACCAAACTGTTCAATTTGTTTCCCTGCTGTTTCTTGCATGGAATGAACGAAAAACTTGACCATTTCATTTAATTTTTCAGCTTGCGTTTCAGATGTATTGTGAACGATTTGTTGCATAATTTCATAATTTTTTTCAAATTGTGGGTTTAATCCATTTACGATGGTTTCTGATAATCCAGTTGTCATCTTGGGCATCATTTCGTTCGCTAAAAATGATTTAAATTTGCTCATTTGGTCTTTTTGAGATACCACAATCTCTTCTAAGAGCTGCCCTTCTGTTTTTACTGGAAAAGCTTCATCTAGACCAAAGCGTAATTGATGGAAAGAGTTTAGTAGTTGACGATAGAAATAACTTCTATCAATAAAAGAGGTAAGTAGTGACAACAAAATCCCTGCTATAGAAGAATAAAAGGCAATTTTCATGCCAGATAATAATACTTTGATTCCAATCATCATTTCTTCTGATGGCGCTTCATAATCAATTTGTTGAATTCCGGCTGTGATCCCTAAGAATGTACCTAAAATACCAATGGAAACAAAGATGGCCGGGACACTTTCTACAAGCTTTCGAGCCCCATATTTTTGAACAATCAAATCTTCCGTAAAATAATCATAAATATCCGGAATATGAGTGTTCTTAGCTCTAAAATCACGGTTGTACCTATTCCAGGATTCTGTTATTTCCTTTGGTAATGACTTTTGTTCAAGTATCCATCTATCAAACTTCTCTATTTTTCCTCTTGCGGTCTCTTCCGACAACCGTGTCAGCTCCGCATTTACCTTATTAATGTCATTTTTCACTTTTATAACACGATAAGAATAGAAAACAATAAAGCTAATAAACAAGAAAACAAGAGTATAAATTAGTGGGTCTCCACTTATATTCACAATAAAAGAATTCAATCCATTCTACCTCCATCAATCTAGGATCTATATACTAAAAAAAGATATCTACTCTATGCTATATTAGCAGAATTAGACTACTTCTGATTATTTTCGACAAAAATAGACAGCGGTAATTATCCACTGTCTTGGGTAAATATAACTATAACGATTATATTTTAAATGAAAGTTGCTCTTGTTGTGTATCGCTCTTTATTTTAGGTGTATTTTTCACTTTTGCTTTTCTAATAGACTCTTTTTTAATAATTTGATCTAACGTTTCTCCCATTATTGTAACAAGACCAACCACTAGTGCATTACCCATCGTAAAATATCGGAATTTCTCGGGCATTCCTGTGTTTGTCCAATTAGGTGGAAAATCATTTAACCGTTCACACTCAACCGGTGTAAGTAATCGTAGCTCTCCTGTCTGAGGGTCACGAACAACATGAGTACTTCTGTTTTTACTGGATTCACTTGTTAGCATCGTACGTCCCGGTTTATCAAGGGGGTCTGGGAAGGCAACAGGACCTTCTGCATACGTATATTTATGACCTGTTGTTTTACTTACTCTATCAATCTTCTTGGCACCCTTCATGAAATTCCAATCGTCTAAATTAGGTCCCAAGTAATACTTTTTATCTACATCTTTTTCTAATATCTCACCAAGCGTTTTCGGCTTAACATATTGTGGAATCGTTTCTTCTGTGTACAATTCACTATCCAGCATGATCCCACTATTTCTAAATGTTAGTGAAAACGTATCTGAAACCTTTACAATATCATGGTCTAATTCCTTTTTAAAAGGTGGGTGGTTTTTAGAATATTCCTTTTCAACAGGAAAGGCCTGAGAAAATAATCCCTTTCCGTGGAGGATTTTTTCAAAGCTTTGCTTTTTAAGTGATTTGTTGTATTTCGTCGACTCATGAAAAGCAAAGATAAAGACTCTTCTTCGTCTTTGTGCAAAACCATAATCCGCTGCATTTAGCACGCGCCATTCTACACCGTAGCCAAGGTCTCGAAACGTTGCCAGCATAACAGCAAAGTCTCGACCTCGTTGCTTAGCTGGAGACTTTAATAATCGATCCACATTTTCCAATAGGACAAAAGGTGGCTGTTTGCTTTTTATAATTCTACTAATCTCCCAGAATAAGACGCCCTTCTTCCCTTCAATTCCATCGGCTTTCGTCCGGGCAACCGAATAGTCCTGACAAGGAAATCCCCCTACAAGCAATGTGTGGTCGGGAATGGGATATTCTTCAGGATTATCATTGACTTGGGCAATATCAACATTGAGAGCTTCCACTTCAGGGAAACGAGACATGTAGCAATCATATGCGTGCTGAACCTTTTTACCTGGTTCCCATTGATTAGCCCAAACAACATCCCAGCCTGCTCCTTTAAGACCGAGGTGAAATCCACCAACACCTGCAAATAGCTCTATGACAGTCTTCTTCATAATTACCTCCAAAAATACGAACATATATACTGCTATTATATATCAACTCTGACGGAAGATCAAGGAATACATGTGCTTTTTTTATTATATCTCTATATTTTATCATAATCTTATCGTAAGATATCGTGTATCTTTCTTACAGTTTTTCCATAACAGGAAAAGAATAAGCCAGCATTAAGCTGGCTAAAATTCACTTTACACACTAACCTTATCATAGAAACTATCGTCTAATTCCTTCAACAAACGTGAAGCATTTCCATGTGAATATAGCTGTAAATATGTGCATGCTCTTGTAATAGAGACATATAACAGACGGCGCTCTAGCTCCCAATATTGTTCTTCATCAACGTCATCTGCTAGATTAGGGTCAACTAAATCCATTACCATGACATAGTCAAACTCTAAGCCTTTGGAAGAATGATAGGTTGAAAGTTTAATACCTGGTTCATGAGGATTTCCTTCTTCCTTTTTAATGAATTGGGACTGTAGCCTTAGTGCATCAAGTGAATGTTTAATTCTAAAGGCACTTCGCCAGTCACGTGTTAAGATAGCAATGGTTGCTTTTGGTGTTTCGGCTTGGATTTGCTTGATAGCCTTTGCCACTTCTTTATCCTGTGATTCCTTTGTTGAACAATGGATGAGAACAGGTTTTGGACCTTCTCTTGAAGGTAAAACAGGTGGAACATATTCATCATCCTTAATGATAGAATCATGCTGTTGTAAGCTAGCAGCAAGCTGAATAATTTGTTTTGTGGATCGGAAGGAGTCCTTTAGAATTTTTGTACGTCCTCCTGTTATATTTAATCCAATGTCTCTCCAAGCAAACGACGTTTTATAGATTTTTTGCCCTTTATCAGCAGCTACGATAAAAGATTTACGAGCAGCGGCCCTTAATACTAGTAGCTGTGCCTGCTGAAGGTCCTGTGCCTCATCGATAAAGATATGGTCAAACTTTACATCATTACTTATTTCAGATAAATTTTTAGAAAAGATTAAACCAAAATCATCGAAATCTAGGAAATTGCCTTTATCGTTTTGATAGGCTTGGTACACCTTGAAAATAATTTTTCGATCATCCTTTGTTACACGCACTTCACTACCACGGCCTCGACGATTCGCTTCAAGGTATTCCTCTAATGAATCAATACCTTTCCCTTTCATCCAAGAAATCTCATCCTTTAAGAACTCACTATATTCCTTTGAATTCACTAAACGATGCTTAGACGTAGCTGACACTTTTTGAAGGGCATTTTTAAACGAATCTTTATATCTAGTATCAAGCATCTTATAGCTTTTATTCATCACTTTATAGTATGAGCTCATCGCCCAGCTATGAAAAGTACGAATATCAATGTTAGTTAAATTAAACTCACGCATTAAAAGCTTTGCCGCATTTGTAAGTGTGCTACTATAAGTAAAAATAGCGATTTTGTCTTTTGGATATTTCTCTGCTGTTTCCTTCGCTTTCTTCAATAAAACAAGTGTTTTACCACTTCCAGCAATTCCACGAATTAATACTTCATTTCCAGTAAAGTCAACGATTTCTTGTTGTTGCTTCGTTAGTTTATGATTAAAGCTAGCACACATAGTCTTTTATCTACCCCTCTATTAAGAACTCTTTACGGCCAATCACCATCGTTATCTAATTCAGAACTACCTGACTTTAAGTAATCAAGCGAAGATTGGAGTAATCCCTTATCCTTTATTTCTTTAACAGCTTTAATGGTGATTTCTTCGACAATCGATAAAGGCTGTACCGTTTCCTCTAATGTTCGCCACTTCGTTGCAACTATTTTCCATACTTGTACATTCATATTACTTTCTTTTCACCGCCTCATCAATCGCAAATACCCCTGCAGAGCAATAATCTAGATGTGGACAGAAGCGACAATTATATCCTGGTGTGGCCTCTAATGTGGCTGCAGCTTCTGGTGATGGGTTTTTCAGACTTTTCATGATTTCATCCTTCTTGCTGATGGCAAGCTCAAATAGCTTTTCACGATCGTCTTTTTTCAATCCAGGGAATTGAAAGTTTTTACGAGTTTCACTAACTGATACATTTTCCATAATCATGTCTTGTCTTTCTTGACGGCGTCCAGCATAACCAATGCTCGACATAGCTAGTGATTTTTTCTTAAAGTCAGTCCACTGAGGGAACAGCTCACTAACTAATTCAATAACCTCTTCATCCTTCTGCTGTGTATAACGCTTTACTAGCTTCACAATCTCCGTAAAAATAAACTGGTGAATAAATTCATCTTTAAAAACAGGATAACGATCTAGCACATAGCCATAATAAAAACGTCGCTGACATAATTCATATTCGGCTAGTATATCCTCATATTTTAATTCCTCGTAAGCAGCTTTTAAGTCCACTTCGTTTGGTGTGTATTGACTAAAAACAAATGGATTTTCTTTGAGCTTTTTCTTATCGTTTGAATCAAACTTATGATCGACTATCTGTAGATCAAGCTGATGTAAATACACGGCCGGTTGTAAATCAACACGGTCAAGGAAGTTTCGTATCCACGATAGCTCTAATTGAGTATGAGGTAGAAAATCTAATGCAATAAAAAGTAAATATCGCGAAATCTGTTTAACCGACTTATTTCGTAATTCATTAAGCTCTAGCACACGGTGATTTTCACTTAATAAAGCATAGGTTTCTTCCTGTAATGGCCAAGGGATACTGAACTCACTTAAAGGTAGCCCTTGCTCATCAAGTCCAGTTACATAAAATGTTTGAACATTTTTCTTAAATGCTTCCCCGTCGACTTCGATAAATGGTTTAATAAACGCATCCTCTTCCTCTGAAAACTTACCGCTTAGATAAAAGTGGATGGCTTGACCGATATCTTCGTACAAAAAGAGATGCTCGTCCTCGATCTGAGAAATTTTATATTTTAATTTTTCAATTAAGCGCTCTTCCTCGTTTTGTAATACAGTATGTTTGATTGGATTATGCTCTCTAATCAAATTAGCTAGACGCGAGAAATGCTCACTAATTGAGATCGTATCTGTAGAAAGAACAAATAAATTGGTGGCCATCTCTTCTAAAAGCAGGATGAACGTTCTTATTTGCTTAATGTCATCAATGTCTAAGGACAGATACGCTAGCTTCGTAAATGGGCTACGTATACTTTCTAATACTCGGTTATCTCCTGGACTTTCAAACAGGGGAATGATCTGCTCGTATTGAGTAATCAAATCCTGGAAACGTTGAATCCATTCCTTTACAGTGGTGCATTGTTGAAAGAAAGGAAATAGCTGCTTTAGCTCATGCGTATAATCTCTAGCATTCTTTCGGTACACGATATCGAACAGCCAACCAGAAGAGAACGTACTCATAAGAATCTCTTCATTTAAAACTAAGTCACCCTCTTGAAGCATCTCATGAATTTTTAAAATAAATCGACCAACCGGATAATTCAAGAAATTCCGTTGATCAGAAAAATTCTCAGGATAATATTGCACGAGGATTTCATTTAAAATATCCGCATTTGTCGCGATAAATTGGAAGTCCTTCGTTTTTAACTTGTTCGTCTTCTCCCCAATTGGATAATGCTTCATTATTTCTTCATGGAGAAAATCAAAGAAGGTTTCATATGCCTTAATTTGTTTTCGTATAGCCGTTTGATTAACTTGCCCTTCTTCAAAGGAGTTTAATAAGGCAGTACCAATCGTCTCTGAGGGAAGATTAGTTCTCTCTTGAACGTTCCATTCATCTGTCCAGTCAAACCTTTTGGATATGAATGCTTTTGTAAAATCAAACGTATTTG
Organism: Bacillus mesophilus; assembly: GCF_011008845.1. Taxonomy (GTDB): domain Bacteria; phylum Bacillota; class Bacilli; order Bacillales; family SA4; genus Bacillus_BS; species Bacillus_BS mesophilus. Next base: position 981,532 of record NZ_JAAIWM010000001.1, read on the forward strand.
GAAAACGCTCATCATAAAAAAGATAGAAAACAATTTCGAATCCGGCTTGCTGCAATTTTTTCAAAAATATCTGTTGTTCTGGTGTTACGAAGTAGAAGCCATGTAAGATAAGCTTCGTTTTAGTATCTGGGATCACAAGCTCTTCTTGTTCTATACCTTCTTCGAACTGGCTTTCCAAAGAACGATTTAAGCCTTTAATGATAGCTTCGCGTTTCCACACACGCTGTAAAGTAATCCTTACCTCGTGATAAGTGGAATCATTTAATTCAAGGGCCTTCCAAATGTCATGAAAGAATTCCTCTTTCTGTGTTAATTTGCCTAGTTTAACATCATTCGGAGTTAAGCGCGTAAACACTAAAGAACGAATCGTATCAAGTAATTCTGTTGTGTTATGGCGAAATGCATCCTTCAGATTTTGTGAGCCTGACGATTCACTAATCGTTTTTGAAAGGGTTAAATATTGATTTAATTGAGTTTCAGGAGAACTCCAGCTTCCCAATAGCCTGCTCATCACTTGGCGGATGGTAAAGATGTATTGAAACTCACCTTTTTCGTCATTTCGATAGCAATCCTTTATCCCATCTGCCATATTCTTTGTTGCGGTTATATGAATTTCATGCTTGATTCCATCGTATAAATCCTTTTGTTCCTGCCATTTTTGAGGATGGTGATAGGTGTATACACTAACGGTCATTTCGCACCCCCTTATTACCTGTTGCTTTGATTAATGAAGACCATGTTTGCTTCTTATCCTGTTCTGGTAAGATGACGACAAGTCTTTCCTTTGTTCTGGTCATCGCCACATATAGAAGTCGTGTTTCTTCTTTATTCGTTTCATTTCGCTCTAGCGTATTTAATTGATCATAGTAGCTACTGCTATCACGATTTTTTAAATACCAGCCTACTTTTCTTTTCCCACCAATCATTTCATTTTCCTCTTGAATGTAGAAGGAGTCTCGGTCACTTTCAAATTGGTAGTCTGTTTTTGGAATAATGACCGTGTGATATTCCAGACCTTTCGAACGGTGTACAGTTGTGATTTCGACCGTTTGTTCAGTCGTTTCAATCATCGGCTCATTTTCTGTTCGATTCGTTCGAATTTGCAGGGTCAACCATTCGTGTAACGTAAATAAGGTACTACTCATCGTATCAAACTGCTGCTGAATCATATTCATTAGGTGAAACAGATTCACCTTGTATTGCTGGATATTGATTTCATCATTTCCTTGCGCTTTTCGCTTTTGAGAGTACTCCGATAAATGCTCGAATATCCCTTTTTCTGAAATGATTTTTTGAATAATTGCCATGATAGGAAGGACCTTTAGCTGCTCGACATATTGGGTAAAATTCTTACCGATTTTACTATGGATAAAATCCAATATTCTTCTACTTTCTCCTGAAAACGGTAATAACACTTGAAACGGAATCTCATACCTAAAATAAGGGGTCTGTAGGGCATTCAATACATACTTTGCATCATTTGGATATAAGAGACCTTCTAGCAGGTATTTAAAATCTCGAACTGCATCACTTGTAAAGAATGTTCCATCTAGATTTTGCAGGGTAGTAATACTTGCTACATCACACCACTTATTGACTGCCTTCGCTTGTGAATTCGTTCTAACAATTAACGCGATTTTACGATTTTTGTCCTTCGGAAGGGCTTTCGTCATCGATAAAGATTCCTTAATAGCATCAACCATTTCAAGCTCTGCTCGTTTATTGTCCCTCACCGATATAAATTGAAATTCATTCCTCTTTTCAACAGCATCAGTGGCTCCCTCTAACCGATCATCCTTTGAATATGAAAGCCAGCCCTTTTTACCCCATTCCACAAACAATTGATCCAATTTATTAAGGATACTTGTCGATGTACGGTAGTTTTGATTTAATGAGATGCTAGTAAAAACGGTATCCTGTTTTGAATTTGCTTTTACCTTGCTATCTAATACATCAAAGGATCTGTAATCCGCTCCACGGAATCGATAGATTGATTGTTTCACATCTCCTACGACAAATAACTGATAGTTTAGGTAGTTTGCTAGACTAGCCACCATTTCAATCTGAACATTATCACTATCCTGAAATTCATCGACAAATAAAAACTTATTTCCTTTTATTTGTACCATTTTGTCTTGATCTTGACTAAAATCCTTAATTTTTCGAATGAGGTCACCCATTGATACCGCATTTTCCTTTTTCTTCTCCTGATCAAGCTTATCCTCACAATGCTTGAATACGTACTCGAATAAACCATGAACACTCTCATACTCAGTAGATTTCGCTTGTCCCCAATCTAAATCCATGATTTCCTTCTTCGTTAAGCCTTTTTTCTCCATCTCTTCCCAAAAATCATACATGACATTGATTAATTCATAATGAGGAAACTTAAGCTGAACGAGCCCTTTGACCGTTTTGGTACGGAAGTATTCATTCGCAAGCTGTTCAATAATGTCCTTTTTTGTTTTGACAAAGCTTCGTAGCTGAACGTTTCGGCCAAGCCCAAGCTCATGTGCTAACGACACAATGATCGATTTTGCATAAGAGTGGATGGTGCTAATTTGCATTTCTTTTATATCTTCAGCATAAAGCAGGTATTTCGTTCGACCAGTTAGCTTTGATAAATGAATCAGCTTCTTTTGTAAACGCTCCTTCATTTCATTCGTAGAATCATTGGTAAACGTTATCATAATGACATCTTTAAGGGATAGCTCTCCCTTTGCGAGTAAAAATAAAATTCGATCAATCATTACATGCGTTTTTCCCGTTCCTGCGCCAGCGGTCACCATTAAATGCTCATCAAGTGGTGCATGGGAGGCTTTATATTGACCTAAATTGAACTTAGGAAAGTTAGAGGTAATGATTTCTTGAATAGTCTCCGTTACCTGTTCTCCATCCTGGATAACGATAGCATCCTGTCTTACAGCTTGATATAAATTTGTATAAATTAACAGCTGATATTCATCTCGAAATGGTTTAAACTGATTTATCCATTGCTCAGGTAGCTGAACATAGCTTAATAGGAATATTTTTAACCCTTTACTCAGTGCTTGTTCAATAGCAGCTTTGTGTTGAACAAACTGCTCTTCACTAGAAAGAATATAAAGCTTAGAGAAATAAGCCTCTTGTGGAACAAAAGACGTCTCTGCTTCATCCATAATTGAAAAAAGGCTCTTCATGATGGACCACTGTCGATTATTTAAAGGTTCGTTCGCTTTTACTATAAAATAGCTTTCTAGTATACTAATATTATTCAGCAGGTCGTCCTGAAATAGAATGGGCGGAGAATGCAATAACTTATCAAAGCCTCTCATCTCCCATTCTGAGCGAGTAATATTAGGTAGAGCAATCACGACACGCTTGCTAAAGCTACGATAAAGCAATGGATTTTTCTCTAATTTATTACATAGCATATAAAGCTGTTGTTCCGCCTGACTATATGGGTTTCCTTTATCTGTATAAAAGTCACGATAGGTCCAAACATGTCCCTGTATCGATTCGATTTGATCGATTCGAATACCCTTAACCTCAATAACAGTGACACCCAGCTCTTGATCCACTAGTAAGATATCAATTTCTTTTCGGCCTTGATGACCTCGATTAAACATAGGATAATGAAGAAATGCAAAGCTATTACGCCCAGCAAAATATCCCTTCACTGCATCCCATACTTTTCGTTCCGCCTCGACTCCAGCTCTATTTTCCAAATCAGTCTCTATAAACAATAGTCGATACCCCCATTTAGACCTTAAACGTAATCCTAATTACCTACATACTATTTTACAATTAAATTCAGACAAGTCATAAAAAAGATTTCTCCAGTACTGGATAATTCCGGCAAATAAATCATGAAAAAGTAAGCTCAGTCTTTACAACTGTACTTACATATGAAAACTAATTTTTATTACTTTAAAGCTTCATCTAACTGAATCAATGGCGTTACCACTAATTTAGACACCATTCATCATTTTGCCCTATCTTTCATAATATCAGTAAATTGAAAATAATCCCAAGTTAAATTCATAAAATATGAAATGACCGCTATTACCAATGGATTTCTGGATTCAATAAAAAAAGAGGTGTTAGCTTAAATACAAATCAATCTAAAAGCAAAATTAAGGAGGTTATGAAGGGTGAACATGTATTAGCTGTTTTTTTAGACACTTTTCTTTATCACAAATATGCAGAAGCTCCAGTTAATCTAGTGATTCATAAAGACGTTTTGAATGCGATGGCTGACTTTTATTTTATTGTGTATCGGAATTAGCCTTATGTAAAGCTCGAGAATTGTATTTCTTGGATAAGAAAGGAGTATATCAATGATTAAAGGAAAGCCACTCTGGATGAGTGTTTTTTTATGAAGACATTAATTTTGTAGTAATTTAAACTGATGATTGATTAGCCTTTGTCTATATTGTTTTTTAGTAATCTCTGTTCTTCGGGAATAAGGAGACAGGCAATATGTCCAGCACAGTTTTAAAAAATTGATTCTTATCGTTCTGAGAAGAATACCCTTCACCTACACTTTTCATAAATAACTATTTATGGATTGTTGTATAGTCATCTAATTTAAAATAAACTCGAAATAATAAATAACATTTTAAGGAGACTATTATGGAAATAGTTCAATACAAGGATAAAATTCTATCTGAACTTAATGAGGTTAAAAATCAAGTAGGAGTCTCTAATTCGAATAAGGTTAGTATTTCCTATATAGAACAAAATATTAAATATCTAGATAGAATTGGTGATCTACATGATTTTTTGATCTACTACAGAAGTAATAATCAATCAAAAGTAACTATTAACGATCTAATGAAACAGCATGGAGCTACTCCATTAGACCATCTCCTAGATGAAGGGATTCAAATTACTGAGAAGTATAAAGAAGATATCACTGAAATTAGTGATTTTAAAATTGGTGAAACGTACTCCCCTTGGAAGATTGCTCTGTTTTCAAAAACTTACACCATACAAAATGGAATCTATCCAATATATGGGGATATAGCGCGTGATAACAAAGCCATCCTAATTGTAGCTAATCTCAATAAAGGTGTTCATCCTAACAAATGGCTTGAAGAAGATTTCGTTTTAAAATATTACTTTAAAAAAACACCTCAAGGGACATACAATCATAAATATAATCGAGAAATAATTGAATCTAAACAGAAGGGAATTCCACTTTTCGTATTCATTAAGGAGGATTCTATTAAAGATGGAAATAATCTTTTTCTAAATGGAATCTTCGAATATAAAAATCATTACACGGAAGAAGATGGGAAGCAGTGGTTTAAATTAATAAGAGCACAAGTAAGTGAATCCTATTATAGGAGGCCTTCATACAGAACAGAAAGAGAAGATATTGAAGAGTCAGTAGAAGCTGGTGAAACTGAAGTAGTTGCAATGACTAAGGCAAGACTTGGACAAAGAAAGTTCAAGAAAATATTACTCCAAAACAAGAAGTGCTGTAATATTTGTGGACTTAGAGATGTGAGATTTCTTATCGCTAGTCACATTAAAGCTTGGAGTAAGTCAAATAATAAGGAACGCTTAGATCCTAATAACGGACTACTATTATGCCCAAATCATGATTCCGTTTTCGATAAGGGATATATTACGTTTGATGAAAAAGGAAAGATTTTGATATCTGAAAGACTAGATGAAAGTACGTTTTCTCTTCTTAACATTCACGAAGGTATAAAAATTCAATTAAACAAAAAGGAACAGGATTATATGGATTGGCATAGGACGTACTTTAAGGAAATTAATAAATCAAACCTTTAAAATTCTCATAAAATAAGAAAAATATAATAAAGGAGAGACTACTTGTCTCCCCTTTACTAATATAGTTAATTTATACATTTTCGCGCCTCGCAAGTATGGGATTGTTTTAATTCGTGCACCTGATTAGTGCTATTTTCATATACATCCCTCCTGGTTTCTAATTATTATATAACAGTTCTATTTACTAATTCTGGTATAATATTATAAATGATTTTGTTTGTACTTACTAATACACTCATTTTTTTGATATAGGAGGCAACCATGCGCTTTAGTTATACACATTATCAGAAGGACCACTTGTATAAGGTGCTGTATATAAGGCTGGTAGTCAAGGAGGGGTTGCTTCAGATCCTCTATCTATAACTTCTTATTACTACCACCCACCTGCTAGTAAATAAAACTAGCTTTATATTTTGTCCCAGAATAATTTGAATCAGTTTCATTTTCTCCTCACCGCTATTATTGCGCTGGTTTTAATTTAAACTCATAAATAACTTCACCTTAAATCCCCATTAAAGGAATGCCTAGTATTACATAGATTAGGAGTCTTATCGCCAATTGTTCTTGGTTTAACGGAGTATAAATGCTGATCCTTTGCCGCATAGTTATGAATCTCAAACACCCCAGCTAATAAGTTTTCTAAATATGGTAGACGTTCATTTATTGATTGAATCGTACGATGTTGGAGACCCTGATTACTTGTATGAAGTTGTTCGGCTAGCTCTTTAGTAATACGCTTTTGAGTTTTAAGGTCTTTACCATTCATTTGCTCACGATAAAGATTTATTACATTTAATAGATATTGCTGGTCGGTAGTCCAAGGTAATGCCATAGCAAATCCCCTTCTCTAATTAGTTATTATTGTTTTTTAACAAATTCGACAATTCCTGTAAATACCCTCCAAAATCCTACTATTCCGATTGGTTCGTTTTTTCTTTTTTTATCAATTGTTACCCCTGTCTTTTTGACTAAATTAAGGACAGTTCCCTTGAAAAAAAGAATAAACCCTTTCTTTATATGTCATACTGTTCTTCTTTATTAAAAAGAGGGTCGGTTCCTATAAATCATAGGAACCGACCCTTGTATGGCATTAATTTAAAATGCTAAAATATAATCTTTTCAGATACATAACTAATCATGTAATTGAACATCTACAGCATTGTCTTCGCTTCTAACCTCATAACGCTTTTCAGGTTTTCCATATACGTTAACCAGCTGATGACTTGTTGAAAATGAATTATCCTCAAGATAGCTGTTGCTTCCGAAAATTACTTCTTCAATATGCCGCGATTCCAACTCAATCCAGTCCGGCTGGTTCTTGCATAGTTGTTCTACTCTCTTTATCATTGTGAGATTTCCTACATTTACCGTAGCATCATCCGGCATTAATATAAACAGATAATCTCTAGCTCTACTAATAGAGACATTTATGATATTAAGTTTATTAAGAAACATATCCTTTGAAGATGATATGGACGGTGGCGGGTTGAACAGTGCAAAAATAATGTCACATTCATCACCTTGAAATCCATGGATTGTCCCTACTTGAACATCTATATTCTTTGGAAACTTGAAAGAAGCCATTAACTTATCAATCAAGTCAGACTGAGCACGATATGGTGCGATTAAACCTATTCTGAAAAACTCATTTCCATTGACCTTTTCAAGAAGAGAAGACATGTACTTTACGAACTCAAATGCAAAAAGTGCAGAATACACATGATAATTACTTTTGCTTTGTAGACGTTTCGGACGAAAAATGCTTTCATATTTACTTACAGGAAACTTAATGATATTTAATGGCTTTATATCCATGAACTCTTCAATAAGCAACGGTCGCCTATTATCTGCGGTTCGGTTATGGTGTAACACACCGCCGTATGTAAACTGACTAAATACCTCACCAATTTCGGGAGTACTTCTATATTGAGTGGTCAGTAGCTTAACACGGTACGGATGAGGAATCGTTTTAGGATCAGTAAATGATTTAAGCTCCACCATGGTGTAAATGTTTTCGTTTTTCCATATATCAACTGTAGTAATCGGTTCTATCTGGAAAGGATCACCCGCAATTATAAACTTCTCAGGTGTCTTCTTATAAAGTGGGAAAATGATATTTACTAGCGGTATCATGGATGCTTCGTCAATAATGATATAGTCCCAGTTTAGAGCATTCAAATGAAGTCTTGTATCTCCTTCTGGCAGGAAATAATCGTATGGGAAACGGGCGATAGTCGTCACGGTTACATTTCTTGGAAATGTTCGAATGTTCGTGGTCTTATCACGAAAAACACCGCTCTGCTCAATGACACTGTCGTTCGTCGCGCCAAACCGTACAAGCCATTGAGTATAACTATTGTTTTGGTCAATTTCCATAAGACGACGCACAAGAACGTCTGCCGCTTTGTTTGTCGGAGTTAAAACAAGTACTTTTAGGTTATTATCTTCTTGCATAAGGGGAAGAATAACCTCTTTTGCCAAGTGCGTTGTTTTTCCGGTTCCGGGCGGTCCGAAAACAAATTCAATATTATCGCATAGGTTGTACTGCATATCATAGTCGTCATCTAAATCAAGGTTATTAAACCCTTTTCGTAGTTCCTCTAATAGAAACACAGGATTCTTTGCCTCAATTCTAGCCTCAGTAACGAGTGATAATTCTACCCCATCAATTTGCGCATTCGTCTTCAATTTCGCCCTTAAAGTGTAAGATTTTACGTTAACAACCTCAACTGCCACTTTTACCATGGGCTGATTGGCAAAATGCAATTCAAGTGGTATATCCGCAAGGTCTTCCATAGATTGAGGAATATAACGACTCGGATGCTTTAAAATAAGTGTTCGTGAAGTGCCTTCCTCAAGTTCTACCTTTGAGAAAGATATAGAAATCTCTCTGCTGTTAGCAGTATTATCACCCCTATTTAGCGATTCAAGTTCAAGTAAAGCTTTGAACCATCCGAAAGAGTACTTTTCTGCATTTAACGCTTTTTGTGATAATTCATCTATCTGAGCGATTTCTGCTATTTCGTTTGCACTTCGTTGTTTTGCTTGCTCTATTTTCTTGCTAAAATTGATAGATGGCTTTGTGTATTCATCCTCATCAGATTCTATTGTGTGTTCTTCTGTAAAGGGAGCAGCAGTCTCTTTTGTTTTTGGAACAGAAACAGCTCTTTTCCCAATCTCTTTTGCTATACGAGAAACAGCTTGGTTTTCTGAAGCTTTATCGAATTCTTCTCCTTCATCCGTTTCGTCACCATCAGCCTGATGAGTAGAGGAGTGCTTATTGGCCCGATATTGCTCCGCGAACCGCTTAAGTTCTTCGCTTGGAATATCATAAAGGGCTTCAGCTAGTTCAATTTTTTCTCGTTGCTCCTCTGTTAAATTATCATCGTCATAATCAGTACCTGCATTTGTATTATCAATAACTAAATACCGAAGAAGCTCCACCGCCTCGTCCTTTGACAAATCATATTGGTGCGATAAGGTTTGTACTGTTAATTCACCTGCTGATACGAATTCGGTATCACTATTGAGGAGCCAGGACGAATTGCGAAGTCTCAATGCTTCACTCGAATCAAACTCCATATACCGCGGACTACGATAAAAATACTCACATTTCCCTTGTAATATGTTCCGCAAGCTGTTGTAAGAATATCCGTATTCAACATACTTCAATAGCTGCTCCCATACCATAACGGATAAATCAGCATCTTGTTTTTGAATTAAATATTCGATTAATTCTTCACAACCATCAATATACTTTTCATGCCATTTCCTAACCCGGGTAGAATTCGGCCAATCATCCCTGATTTGATAAGCTTCTTCATCACTCAACTCACGTGTTAGGATCCTTGGTTCATCCTTCGCACCGAGGTCTGTAAAAAATCTATATAATTCCTCGTTTTTGCCCTCACCAATTAGTTTTAAATATTCTTCCAAAACTATGAATCTAGTATCTAGCTTAGCTTGAAACCATTTTCTTAGGGTATCGCTCGGAAGATAAAGATTACTTGCCTTTCCGCGATAAATCTTATCATCATCAGCTGAACGAAACTTAACAAAAGCATATTCTTTAATGAGTGATATAAATCTATCGACTTCATTCTTGGGACATTCGTTATAATACTGAAAGAATTTCTGAAAATGTTGCGAAGTGTTAATCCCCCCTTTATTATCTTTATAAAGCGGAAGAATATGATTGTAGATTTCATCCCGCAAGGAAGGGCGTTCAACTCCAAGCTGCTTAAGAAGTGCAGCTGTATCCTCATTTTTCAATAACTCAGGTAAAACAGTATTATATCCCTCTGTATCAGTCGGCAAAAATAACACAACTTGTTCATTTTCATCAAGGGGAGCAACAGCATTTCTGTCTTGATTAAGAAATATCGGCTTATTCTTAATCAGCTTTGTTCGACCGCTCGTTTCCGCAATCCAACTATAGAAGGAATGTAGCCAATCAACTGGCTGGCCCTCAATAAAAGCCTTATCGATTCCACCAAAAACTTCCTTACTACCCTCAAATTTCCAACCGTTAACAATATCATCTTCATTAATCCACACATGTGTAATTGAATCAATATATTTAGTGAGTGCCTCATTTTTACGACGTGTATCCTGCCTGCCGAATGATGTAAAAACCCATTTTGCTTTTGCGTTTACGCTTAAACGAGCCAACTGATCAATTGTGAATAATTCAGCAATTTGAGGAACATACGCCCAGTAAGCATTTTGCATCGATACAAAACCTTCTGAAGTTGGTAGCAATTCCTCACTACTCATTTTTTCATGAATGGCTGTATAAAAGGGCATGAATGAAATCTTCCTTTTGTCGTTCACATCGCTAAACTTGCTTTCATCATAAGGTATAATGTCAAATATATCATCATTAATTAGGGGATAATCATTTGCTAGACCGATATCCCTAAGATAAACAAGACTATCCGCTGCTAAATCGGCCAATGATTCAATCATCCCTTTATTATGTGGAACACCCACTCGGATTCCCTCGCGGCTGTCAGTTAGCAAGAACGGTGCGTGAATAATGAAGTTAAGATTTGTTACCTCCTTTGTCGGGAAGAAGCAAAAGGCTGAATGCTGTTTTGCAGTCAGATTTTCTTCCTCATCGAGAAAGAAACCAACTGAATATGAGTTTCTATTACCATCCTTGCGTGAAAATAACCACACCTTATCTTCATAAAGTTCCTCACCGTCGTTTTGCATAAGGCAAATATACTCTGCAGTAGTATCACCAAATTGCTGCTTTTTCGCAATGTTTTTACGGTATGATCCCTTAGTACCCAAAATTTCGAAGGAAATGTCCTTAAGACTTGGAAGAAACAAAAGAGGATAAACTAATGAACGAAGTTTATCTGAAATATCTTCATATGCCTCACCAGCCTCCCGCTCTGTGTGATCAAATGGAAAAACGAATAGAGTTTCATCTTGTTTTCTGCCAGGAGAATCTTCACTAATTAATGTCGGTACTATAAAACGATCTATTTTAAAATAGATGTTTGGGTCGTAAATATGCGGTGTTGAGGTGTATTGAAATACTGACTTAAATCCGACACCAAATTTACCTATGGTGGCTTCGCGTTTACTAGAATTGGCGATTGATGTTATTGCATTAATATCAGCTAGTATTCCGTTTGCAGAATCCTCTTTTTCAGTTGCTGGATTTGATATTGAAAAGCGCCTTGTTCCGTTGTGTACAAATACTAATTTATCCTTATGTAACAAAAAACGAGCCGATGTAGCTTTTGCATCATCAGCATTTTGGAGCAACTCATAAATAAAGTGTGCTTGATCCGAATACTTCTCGACAATACTGGTCTTTACACCCCGCAAAGCAGGGTCATCAAGAGCATCAGCAAGACGCTCTCTATGCTTTGACAGTTGATTAAAATAAATATTGTCTTGAACACTGTTTTTAGGTACCGCCATTAAAATTCTCCCCTAGTTATTTAAAATTTGATAGATTAATATCCAATATTTTACTATATTAAATAAACTATAACATAATTCATCTGGCATATATTTTGGTTTTAAAAAAAACAGCTATTAATAACTGCTATGTGATTGATGTACTCCATAATATATCCGTTACCCTTGAATATATTATCAAGTTCATGTTGTGGTACTTCCTAACTTTCTTGTGTTTAAGACCATGGTTTCCTGATTAAAGCTGACTATCCCAAAAAAACGAAGCAAAGCAGGCTGTTGTCCTGTTTCCTTCGCTCTTAAGTATTACTGTTTACTAACTTAAATAAATTCAATCTCATTCAACATTTCCACTAAAGTCTTCCCCTTCACCCAAAGATTCTGTTGGTACATATGAATACCATTAATAACCAATGTTTTGTCATTAGCATCGTCACCTGTACCTCTGATAAAAAAGGTATAATTTTTTGATTTCGGGAAGTTAATGGATGTTTTTATCGTTCCAGATTTTTTGTTTACCATAGGTGTACCATCTTTTTTGCATTCTACCGTTTCTTTTAATAAATTGTTATTTATTAAATCTCTAACCTCATCCCAAACATTTCTTACGTCTATTTCTATTAGATGATTCTTAAACATGATTCGTTTAAACCCTAAAAATTTATTTTCAAGTAATGTTGAAGTGGTTGAGGGCTCTTCAAATAGAATGCACAAAAATTGCTGATTGTTAAAATAGTTAAATACAAACGATTCTTCAAAAGGAATGTTCTCATCCGTCCATTCTGTAAAATCGATGGTAAATAGTTTTGTATCCTCTGTTCTCGTTCCTTTTGTTGTTTGAGTAATTGTTTTTGGGATGAGTCCAATCTTATTAAACAACTCAATCTTACTTATTTTTTTGGAATTTCCACCAAACATTTTCACAACAATTTGTTCAGAAATGGACTTATGTACATCGCCTTTTTCACCTAACTTAAGTGGAATATTTAATTCCATCATGAGTTCTCGAATCGTTTTTCCACGATGTAACTCCGTTAAAGCATGTAACTTTTCATCTAATTCTCTAAATGAAGAATATTTAGCCTGTAATTCTTCAAATTTTTCCCCAAAGTATTTTTGGACTATATTTGTTACTGTCACTCTTTTCAAACGGAATCTTGGTCTATTCGGCCATTTCGGAGCAATATCAATCAACATTAAGTCTTTTCTTAATTCAGAAGAAATAGTATGGTACTCATTTTCTGGGATGTCATATTCCTCTTGTAATTTCTTTATGTAGCCCTTTACAATACTCCAGTCATTTTTCAGAATTTCCTGATCTTCCTCAGAAAACTCATGAAATTGGTATCCCTTAATGACGAAATTAGCATAATCCATCGCTTTTACCGTGACAGCGCTATCATAATGATAATACACCATCAGCATGATCTCGAGTTTATGCCAAAAGTTAGATGTCTTAAAATCTTCTTTTGTTATTTTTTCTGGCGAAACAGCTGTAATAGACATAGGTTCTTTGGCTTCAAATTCATGGATACTTTTCTTTTTTGGCTTTCTAATACCTGTCGTTTTTAACTCAACATCCTTACCATCAACAAATAGATCTGGTCTTTGATTAGAATCCGGCGGATACCCTAGTACAGACTGTTCAATTACATCTCCTGCAATTCCAGTAATTTTCGGATTGGTTATAGTTCTATTAAAAACATTATTAACATCCACTTCACCTAATGTTTTGCCAATCACATGATTAAACGTATCTTCTAATTGTTTTTTTGAGAACACATGTCCTGTCAAACATATCCCTCCTAGATGTCTTCTATCAGACCACGGGGACGGTTCCCGTGGTACCTTTATATCACGTATAAGTAAAAAAATAACCAGTAGAACCGCCCCTTGGTTATTTTAAAGCAAATATTCTAAATCTATTTGAAATCCTTCTAAAATCTTCGAGGAATTGATTCCAACATTTGTTTTCATATCATGCTGTTCATACATTTTTTCATTATTAATGTATCGAACGTGACTGTATCTAGCATTGGATTAATGATCCAATATTCTTTGACTCCATAATTGGGATACAAAGGGAACATGACTTTGATTCTTTCTGTCATTCTTCTTAAATTCTTAGCCTTATGGTCTAAGACATGGTTGGGGTTTTATTCATATAACATTCTTTTTCTGCCTTTTCTCAAAATGCCTATGAAGACGATACTCACAAATTTCTTCTGTCCATTTATAAATAATATCTTCATGTTCCTGTCTTACATTCAAAGAGAGATTAAAATTATTATTTTCAAAAGTAGAGCTTCCTCCCCATTTGGTCATCGGCATTCTGGCGATGAGTTTACTAACCTTTTTCTCGTCATATTCCCACAAGGTCGTCGACTCATTATCGGAGAAATCAATTCGTTTACGGTATTCTTTTTCTGTTAAATAGTTATGGAAAAATGGTGCTACTTCTTCTGGAGTAATGGGTTTGAACCACTCTTTTTTACCTCTTTTTAACATAGCCGCTAAAACCACCATTTTGTAGCTCTTGGTCATAATTGTCTTTTCAACTTCAATTAGCCAATCTCTATACTCATGGTACGCTTCAGCTTCTTCATCAGTAAGTTCCCCAGCCCAATCCAAAAATGCAATAAATGTCTTAAATTCTTGCTTGTATTCATTTACGTCGATTGTTCCCTTTAAATGTAACTCAAGATAAGTTGGTCTTCTGCCAATTTCCTCTTTCAATTGTCGATAATTCGTTAGTAACTTATCCCTACGAGGCTGGTGCTTCTTAGAAAGTTCCTCAAGCAAATTAATCACACGTAAGTCTACATCAAAAGCACAATTCTCAGGTACTTGAGGAATGAACGGTCTATTTTTACGCTTTTTATCACTAGGTGATAGGTCGAATAAACTTAACTTATTATCAGCATTACGATAGTTCCCAATTAAATCGATAATCACACATTTTTCTTTAAAAGAATGAAGACGGAGCCCACGTCCTACTTGCTGTGTAAAAATGGTTAAAGATTCTGTTGGCCGCACAAATAATAATGTATCCACAGATGGGATATCGACACCTTCATTGAATAAATCAACGGTGAAAATAATATCAATTTCTGCCTCGGATAACTGACTTATAGCTTCCTTTCTAGAAGTATTTGATTGAGAGTGAAGTGCTATTGATCGATACCCTTTTTCTTGAAAATATTGAGATAAAAACTCAGCTTGTCTAATAGATGAACAGAAACCTAATGTACGGGTTTGCTTATTAGACACCCAAGCTTCAAGCACCTTCTCAGCCATATCTTCTTTTAATTGTATGGCTAAAAGTTCTTCTGCATCATATTGTTTCCCTAGCCAGGTGATTTTCGAGTAATCGGTCTCATCGTACACACCAACATAATGAAACGGAGCTAGCCAATGACGTTCTATTGCTTCTATGAAATCAATTCGATAAGCTACATTTCCTTCACATATCGCATAAACATCTTTACTATCATTACGATCAGGTGTGGCAGTAATCCCTAAAAGAAAAGAAGGTTGAAAATAATCTAGTATACGCTGATAGGAGTGTGCTGCAGCGTGATGAAACTCGTCGATCACGATGAGATCAAATTCATCTGGTTGAAAAACTTCTAAATGCCTCTTCCTACTTAACGTCTGGATAGAGGCAAAGATCACCTCTGCACCTGGATCTTTTTCTGTTCCATTGTAGATACCGTAAACCTTGTTAGGATCTACTTTTTGAAATGATAGTTTAGCCTGATTCAATATTTCTTCCCTGTGGGCTACAAACAAGATACGCCCAAATCGTTGAGAGAAAAAGCCAGCCAAGTAAGTTTTACCAAGGCCTGTTGCCATTACAACCATTGCTTTGTTATAGCCCTCTTCTACTGTTGATTCTAGTTGTTCCAGAGCTTCAATTTGAGCGAACCTCGGATTAATAACATCATAAGGAGATGGTTCCTCAGCTATTCTATCAGGTTGATGTTCCTCTTGGGTTGGGGTAAACATAATATTTAGTTCTTCTTGCTTCGTCATTTTATGGTGCAAATGAGGGTTATTTACGTGAAAGGTTTCATAATCCTTTTGGTAAAGCTTAACTGTTTCATTATTTATTGCAATGGTTTGATCCGAATAAAAGAGTTCAATAAATTGCCTTAATGCTAATTCAAATGTTTCTTCATTTGTTGTTTCTTTTAACAAGACATTCCACTCTACACCCCTTGTTAATGCAGAGTTAGACAAGTTGGATGACCCAATGATTAACGTCCCATTATCTTTATACTGAAACATATAAGCCTTTGGATGGAAGGCAACACCATTGCTCTTCCAAAGTCTTAACTCAATTCCTGGATGGATATTATGTAATTTTCCAATTGCCTCTGGCTGAGTAATGTATAGATAATCTCCTGTACAAACCTTTATTTCAGCACCTCTTATAGCAGCATCTCTTAGTGGCTCTTCCAAGAGCTTTACCCCAGACTTCATCAAGAAGGAACTTAGTATATATAGAAGACGCTTCTTGTATTCTCCCCTTTAACTCTTCGATCAAATTACTCGTGATTAACTGGGTATTACTCATCACTAACCTCAATTAGTAAAACCTTCTCCTTAAATCCACCTCTGACCATTACTTTCTGTTCTCTTACTCTTTCAATTTCAGTCATAGTAGTGCCATGATACTGAGCCATCGCATGCATGACTTCTAGTAGATCTGCTAATTCCTCTACTACTTCCTTTTGGTCTTTAGCATTATAGTATTCTGCAAGCTCTTCTTGTGCCTTCTTGTTTAATTCGTTTATGTATTCCCCATCATTAAGAATTCTAGATGTGAATGACTTCCCTGTCTTTTCAATAACTTCTGGTATTAAATCTCTTACAAGCTTGTTATATACTGGCATGATAGATCTCCTCTGGATTAATAGATTCTTTTATCTGGTATTACCCCTCTAACACCTCCACGAGGGTTATCTAAATCCCCCTTATACCGTGGAATTAAATGCACATGAACATGGAAAATAGTCTGTCCAGCGGTTTCTCCACAGTTTATTCCGATATTATAACCATCTGGCGTAAATTGTTTATCTAATAACTCTTTACCTCTATATAAAAGCTCATCAATGGCTAATCTTTCTTCACTAGTTAAGTCGAAGTAGTTAGCTATATGTCGTTTAGGAATGATTAATAGATGTCCATTAGAGACTGGAAATTTATCATAGATAGCAAATGCTAGTTCATTTTCTAGGACTTTTTCTGGTATTGAGCAGAATGGACATGTCATAAATGTAACCTCGTTCCTAAATAATTGGAAATATACTTACAAATTGATTTTATCAAAAAAAGTATGTCGAGGTGACATACTTTTTTTGATTAATTATTGTTTCATTAAACTATTAGAGAGAAAAATAAAACTCTCTAATTTTACCAGCCATCAATTTTCTTCTTAATTCCAAGAATTCATCATATCTGCTATAGTCCATATCAAATGTTTCTACTGGTATACTATTTTGCTTAAGGTTGTGCATAAGGACATTAATATCTTTGATCTCACCGTACCTATTACTATCTGAGTTGATTTGTTCCTTAACTTTTTCCATATATACTTTAGGAGCTTGGTCTTTAATCGTAATATTAATTTCTTGCTGTGTGTATGCGTAATTGGCTATCTGATTGTACTGACCTCTATTGTTGTATCCATTTTTCTGCAGATACTTTTTAGGAAAGATATGGTGTATATCTCCACGTTCTTCTATCAGATGTTTAACCTCTACTTCTTTAGATAAGAAGCCTTTATCTCCACTCTTAATTTGAGCCATTAAATAAAGATTAAAATATGGACTACTTGCAACAGAGGTATTTAAACGAGTGACTAATATATTGTTCCAGAATGCATCTGAAAGCTCACCCTCTTCAATGTTTTTCACATAACTTTGTGGATCTGATGCATTATTAAATCTTCTTACATCAAATTCAAACATTGATTCAGGTGATCCAGAATAACGTCCTGTTAACATTGATAACACTAGCCATTTACGAACTGTTTTATTTATAATAGCCTGGTCAACCTTCTTATCCCTTAGCAATAAGTATAATACATAACCAAAATTCAGTGTATTTTGGGAGCGTATAAGGCTCTTATTAATAATCCCTGCTGACTTTACAATCATTAAATATCTCTTAAAGTTTGTTTCATTGACGAATGAAAGCACACCCTCTTCTAAAGTTTTAAAAGAAGCTTCGGCAATTTCTTCTTTATATTCTCTAGTCTCAAAGTCTCTTCCAGATAATAAACTCACCAGGTTGGAGAGTCTTCCTCTGTAAAACTTAGAGGTAAAGGCCACTCGAAGTAAATCAGAGTAATCAGGGATATAAAGAGACTCATTATGGTCTTTTATCCATTTAATTTTGTTAAAATAATCAGTTCTTGCAAAATCCGTATCGTTTGATGCGATTGTAGAATAATCAGTTGGATTTTTAGCTAAGTGACAGAAGTAATCAATTGTCTTTCGGATGTGTACACCATTGTAGTTTTCATTTACAGCGATCTTTGACATAGCAAAGTCTGCTTGACTTAAAACTACACCTTGAGAGTTTATTCGGATAAAAATCTCGGTTACCGTTTCTATGTCTAGTTCATGCGAAAGTTCAATTATGCCTAAATTACTATTCCGAATATGCAATAATTTATTTATAATCTCCCCAATACTGTTTTGGTCTTGGATATTATTACTCTGACAATAACTATTTACAAAACCAAACATATTAAATCCACTTTTAAACATACTAGAAATATCATTTATCCACTCAACATCTTTTTGAATTGCTGGGTTAGTTACTTCGAATTTCTCCTCTTTGGGATTGAAGGCAATACGAATTTTTTTCTTTTTATAATCTGAACCAACCACTTCTTCTCCTAATAACGCTGCAGTCATAGCAGTAATTCTTTGCTGGCCATCAATCAATATTTTCTTCCCCATTGATTGTGTTCCATCTTTTAGCTTCGTATCTGGGTTTCTCCAAGTAATAATATAACCAACTGGAAACCCTTGATATAGTGAGTCCATTAGATCTCTTACTTTACTTGAATCCCATACAAAAGGTCTTTGTATTTCTGGAATTGCTATTTCACCAGCTTTAATCCATCCTAAGATTATATCTATTGAACCATTATTTACTACATATTTAGCCATAGATGAGCCACCTTTAGTTTGAATTTTAGTCTTTCATTTTCATTCTACCTATCAGTAACATATTGTTTATTACAAGAATGTAGGAGGTAATACTTTAGTTCGACAATGAAGTCTAATTCCCTCCAATAAAAAAACATGAACCTATATAATAAAGTACATGTTACATATATTTTTAGTAATTAAACAAGTATGCCTCTCTATATAGTTCTTTAGATTGATACTAAACTAGAATCCACCAATCCATAATACCTACTAAGATAATTATTAACCATTTCCTCAACTTCCTCAGTAGATAACATATCTAAAATCATCGCTCCACCGACAACGTTAAGATACTTATTTGCTTGAACAAAATGGTCCCTCGTAATATTAATTCCACTTTGCTGCCACTTAACAAGCGTTTTAAGAATACCTTTTGTAATATTAGGATTAGAAGTAAGGTTACTAGAAAAGAAAACGACTGATCTTGCAGAGAAGTCTTTTTCACAGAAGAACTCTGTTAGCCAATAGGGATTGGTTGGATGCTCCTTATCATAGGTCATGTATCCTACCCACCATAATCTAGCTAATATATGAACAAACAGAGATCTCTTATTTCCGTTTTTGAAAAACAATGCTGTATTAATACGTTGATCGTTTTTATTTTCTAGTTCATTCTTTAAACGATAGTAAGAAAAATCTCTTAACTGAAGATGAGCTAAACCTGACCAAAGTCTTTCTTGAGTAGCCTGTGAAACGGTAAGATCCTTTAGTGCTTCGTATATAACTTTAACGTTTTCCTTATCACTAATTGAATAATCCTCGTTCAAGTTAAGCTTGTCCATGTTTAAGTCTATCTTGGATTCTAGTACTCTTCCTTCTTGGTTAAAGTAATCATTAAACCATTGATCATTCTTATTATAATAATGCTCTTTATAAGCATCATAGTTTGTCCTTAAATCAATAAGAGTTTCATCGGTTAAGAATTTCATTTTCATAATTAGTCCTCCGTCTTACTAAGCTGCTCAATTTCTAGGAAGCTAGTTTTAATTGGTTTTCTTAAAACTAGTTGAGCTGCTTTTAGTGATGACAATGAGTCTGTCCCTACATCTTCTAGTCGATAATTGTTTGCCTCAAAGGTGTTCTCTAGCACTTGGTACCATTTATATTCTTCTAAATCCTCACGACTATCTTTTATTTTTGAAAATACATAAACTAAGCTAGGAACAATCACGGAAGATATAATCGTGCTTTTGAATCTGGATTTCGAATGAAGTGCGTACTGATTGTATTCATACTCAGGAAGTGAAATCGTAATAACATTTGAATGAATATCTACTTCCATAAAGTCATTCTTTAATGATTTCGTTACCTTTACTATGGAAGGCAAGTTTAATAGTTCTTTATTATCTTCAAACAAAGTTGTTTCGATAGCATCCCCAATCGCTAGAATATTCCCTTTTTCATACGTAATAGGACTATCTTTGAACCATTCATTTAATGATTCATTTGTATAGTTAACTATTCGATCATTGGCAATGATAAAAGTATGAATAAGGAGTTTCCCTCTCAATTTTTCAGTAGGAATTCCAACCTCTAACTCATTCCTATCAGACTTAAACGCGTTTCGATAACTTGTCTGTGGACATTCTACATGAACTAAAAACACAGCCTCATTGTTTTCTACTAGTCTTTGAATTCCCTCATTCACTAGATTGAAATTAACATTGATTTTCACTTCACCGAATGATTCTGTAATCCCTATCTGTGCATGGAAACTAGAATTAACATAATCATCATTGTTCATGTAAAGAACCGGGTATGGATAGGAAGTACTAATTTTCATATAACTCTACCTCCAATACACAGTAGTCAGAGTAATCGATGTCTACTTGTAAAGCAAATCGTTGATCTTTAACAAGCGATTGAAGATATACTGTATTCGTATTTACTTTCTCAACGGTAACATTATGGTCGTTGGTTGATGCATTTTTTATTGGTAAGTCATAATCGCTTTGTTCTCCTACTACCTTGAAAACTAATCGACCGCTTGCAAGTGTTTTGGTAGGTGAAATAAGGAAATTGTACTTTCCATTGCTCTTATCCATACAAAGATACCTTTGTGTAATTCGAATTGGATCTTTACTTGGTTTTCTTTCCTTCTTCTTATCTAGTTCACCAGATTCATCCTTGTTCACTTCATTGTCCCCGCCAGGATTAGAAGCTCCGGATCCAACATTACCTCCATCTGTGTCATTACTACCATCCCCATTTCCACCTTCATTACCTGACGGTGTAATTCCAAACTCTCCAGCTAGTTGATCCTCAAAATCCTTTGTTTCTTTTCCTTTTCTGTTAGCTGGGCGTTTAGATTCCTGTTTCACTTCTTTCGTAACGATGGATTTAATAGAAGAGTTTAATGACTCGGTTTTTTTGGTTGAACCAGTTAAATCAAAACTTGTATCTGGTAAGAAGTCACTTAAGCCAACAGCATCCATTTCATCTGTAATTTGCTCTTGGAATTGACTCTTTACAGTATCCCGAATAAACTTCCTTAATTCGGAGAAGATACTCTTTGCTAGTTTGGGATCCTTCTCAAAACGCTCTGGTGCCCACTCATTATGAGCTGGATTCTCCAATTGCTTAAAAATATTATTCATGTTTGTACCAGTTATCATCAGAATTCCTGTAAACGAAATAGAGCCATTTATATTCTTCTGCTCAAAGATACGCATTCCAGTTTTTCTAGTCATGAGTACACGTCTATTTAGATCCTCACCATTAATCAGGTACAGAGTCGCTTCTCCCTCATTAAAATGAATACCTTGTGAATATCTCTTTTCTGGATATAGTATTTTAAATGCTTTTTCGGAAGTAAGTACAGTGAAGTAATTCTTTAAAAATTGATTTTCCTCATTGTCCTCTAACTCATGAATAAGTTCACCAATGTTATATTGATTAATTTCAAATCCGTTTATCTTAACCACTAGCTTATTGTTAAAGATAGTAATAAAGAAGTTCTTTAAGATAGAGTGTTTAATTTCTGCTTCCCAGTTACCTTTAGGTTCAAAAGCAGATACATAAATATCGGTACCAGTACTTTCTCTCTTATAGCCTTTATCTAGTATTAACTGACCATGTATTGCAAATGAATTAGGATTATTAGTAAAATATCCATTACCCAAAGTAATCTTATTATCTCTTGTTTGGTACGACATTATATTTGCAACACCAATATGAGATTCATATCCTGTTACATCAAAAGAAGAATAAAACAAAGTTCTTAAGTTAGAATTTAAGAATGGAGCTGATTTTCCGATTCCAAAACTACCACCAGAACTTTCACCTTTGTTAGATGAACCTGCTTCTTTTATTAAAGATGACCAAGGTGATCCTAGTTTCCCTTCTTTGGCACCTTCAAGACCCTTCGTATTGTAGTCACTTATACGTAAGAAATTAATTTCATCACGATTCAAAATGGCTAATGCATCTTGAATAAAATCCTCACTCTTCTTGTTGTTCCCTCGCCAAGTTTGTTCACATTGATTAAAAACATCAATTATCTCGTATCTATTTGGAAACCGGTTACTTGAAATAGTAAAACTTTTAAACTCTACCATCACAGGTTGCGTATTCTCTTTTACAGCATCCAGTGAATTTTGACATATCTCTCGTGTTAATGCATCAATTGCATTTCCTCTAAATGTTTCTAAACCCGCATTATTAATGGAGTTAATCATTCCACCAGTAGCGGATGGGAAATTCCAGTATGTTGTCATAGACGTCCCTCCAGTACATTATTGAATTATATAGTTTTAGCTTAATCGCAAAATAAGCCAGTAATTTACAAATTTCGTATAAAGCTATTGTACTAGAAAATTTCGGTTTACTAAAGGATAGATTCGTCTGAGTTGTTATTAGTACTAAAACAAAGAACCTCCTTAATGGTCTCCTAGAGTTTGATTTACCTTCCTAATATAAAAAGATGAATGCTAGTCTGGAGGATTTATTAACTTTTTGTCGAATCAATACCAATCAATAATATTCAAAGGAGACAAAGTATGGTCTATGGAAAATATAAGAAAGTACTTACCAGGTATTGATACTGTATTTATTATTTCAATAATTAGTTATGGGGTAGTTTATGCATTTAATTATGGAGCTTTTTTGCAAGCTGGTATTCCTATTAGTCTTATTGAAGTAGGAGTGAATAACTTAGTAAAATCATTGTTTGTCTTATTAATATTATTGATAGTTTATATTCCTACACTTATAAATGTTTCGATAAGTAAAAGTGTAAAAAATAAAATACTTCAAACAACTGGTATGTCAGTACTAGCAATAGTTTTTTTAGTTATTGAGAGTTATGTAGTGTTTTGGATAATTGTGTTAATAATAGGGTGGGGAATAATTATTCTTCTTAGGGATCGTTTAAGTCAAATCGTCTTTATTGTTATGACTATCTTTTATATAGCTTTTGGCTCTGTAGTTTTAGGGTATATTAACAGTTTTTCTGCTATGTACAATTCTGAGGAACATTATATTATAAACATGGACAATAAAAGATACTTGTATTTTAATACATATAATGGAAACTACATCGTAAGCGAAATAATTAATAAAAATAATGATGTTCTATTGGAGTTCCAATTAATACCGATTACCAATGGGAATAAGCCAATAATAATAAAGCAGGAAAAAATTAATATAAATATTGTGCAATGATGCTTCTAGCATTCTAAAAAAGACTTCGTCTCTCGCTATTCATTTTTTTATTCTAACAAGTGGAACATCCCCTAGATACACTGAGTTTCATTCATCACCCAAAAACAAACTAAGGCACGATTCTCCTATTTCCTCCTATAAAGTACAAAGAAATAAACTCCACAATTTGGATATCAATGTATTGGGTAAGTTGGGCGGAAATCACCATGTAATCTGCAGAACATAAACATAATAAAAGAATGTTACGCACTGTAACATTCTTTTTATTATTTAGATAAGTTCTTGTCCTGCAGTTATTCCCTGTACTTTCCAAGTGGTCACAGCCAAGTTATATTTATTTCCTTTAGCATCATACATATTGTTAATCGAATCAATTATGTTAAGGAGTTCATTTGGGAAGCTATCTGAAACAAGAATTCCCTGATAAGGAGTTAGTCCATCCTCTACACACCCATCCCAATACATTCTTAGCTGATGAATAGCCTTAATTGTTGCTTTTGCTTTTTTCCCTTCAAAAAGATACAGCTTGGATCCATCAAATACTTTTAAATCAACAGCAACAGGGGTACCTGAGCTTTTGTACACTTTAAATTCCCTTTCAATACTTGCGGCTGGATGACTATTGTGTTTCTTTTTTTGTATCTCCAATTGATTAAGCCAATCTTTTTCACTGCATTGATTATTGAGCTTTTTCGGAGGTTCATTAATCAAAAGTCGAAGCCATTCATAAACTTTTTCTATTGTATTATCTGCAACTCGAATTCCATTTTTGGCTGTTTTCCCTATTGGTAATAACTTCTCATCGTTAGATGTTATGTCTAAAATAGCAAGAAAATTATTCTGTGATGGATGTTTTTCCTTATCCCATATGTTTGTGATTAATCCAGATTCAAAGACACGACCATTAATTCTGACTTCTACACCAGAACATCTTTGACTAGGATGATAAAACTCATGGCCATCATTATGATCTAACATTTCACCAATGTGATAATGGACTTCAACGTGTTCTTCTTCGATATCATCTAAATAAATTGTTTTAACATCTTTATATAGAGTTTGCCCCCAATTCGGTGTTATTGCTTTTACTCTCTCACTAAAATTTAAAGCTTTTGATTCAATAGTAATTGTCATCTGTGATGATGAAATGGCTCCTGAGTAGACATATCCAAAGTAGTTCTTTAATGAAATAAGGCAATCAATTGGTTCTGTTTTTTTATTCGCTTTATTACAAGCAGTGAAAAGTAAAGACTCACTTATCTCAAAGGAAGTTACAGTCCCATGTGGAAAATAACCAACCCATGGTTCGTTTGTTTCAGAAGTGTAGTGAATTGGTTGTTCGTTTGTGTAAGGTGCTTCAGTATAGTAGAAACTATTATTTTTCCAATCTGCTTCTGATCGAGTATAAACACTCCATGCGTTATTATCAGGATTTGCTCCTGCCAAAGCTGCTTTGTAACCATAACCGTAGTAATTAATAAATGATTTAGGTGAATCATTAAAACCAATTACTAGAGTTTTAGTTAAATCCATTCCTGTTCCGTAATCGTGTAAAGTGACCTTAAACTTAGGGTATTTCTCTGGTACACTATAACTAGGTTCTATTTCTAGCACTATGTTTGGATTTCGAACTTTATCAATAATAAAATTACCTAAGATGTTATCTAGGAGCTCACTAAAAATCTGTTTAAGATTATCATAGTTTCCCCCTAATCCAAGCCAAAGCGTCTCGTTATTAGGACGGATATCACATACAGACGTCCCATGGTGATTTTTTATAACTGCTGTTGCTACAACCAAATTTCTCTCTCCATTCTATTCTTTTATTTTTATATAGTGAGTCTTTTTCCTTTCATTTATATAAAAGGTGCTATATCCCAACATTTATAATTGAGGACTCTTTGTAATTATTTCTAGTCATTCCCAACTACAAAACTACTTATAAATACAATGTAACTCGTAATAAAATAATATTAGTCTTCAATTTTAATTGTTACTTTTTTTGTCGCTCTATCAATTTTCTCACCAATTCTTTTACCTTCTTCGCCAAAGAGACTACCAATTTTTGTAGCAACATCTTCAATACGCTGTCCCTTATACTCTACGTTTAAATTATTCCTTGGTAACTTGAACATAATTTAGCCTCCTTTCTATTTAAATTGTTTAAACCAATCTGGTGAATTCGAAAAAGTATCTAAGATGATATACGCAGCTTTGTTATCGTATCACCATTTAAGATAACAGGTTACATCACACATTCTGACCAGATTAATTTTTTTTATACATCAAAAATAAATTTTTTCCTTCCCAAGTGGCCTGTGTGAATCCTCCTTACTTATTTACTAAAAATAATAGAGCCTACTAAGTAATTTTTTACTCAATAGGCTCTAAAAAGTGATTTAAAATATATTATTATAAACGATCCATTTTCTTTTTAATCTCAATTTCTAATCCTAAACAATCCAAAGTCTTCAATAAGGTATCAATAGTATAGTTTGACCCACTTGTTACTCTGGAAAGTTGGGTATAACTAAAATCCTCAATCGTTTCGGCTGCTTGACGATAAGTTAAATTTTTATCTTTTAATTGATTTCTTACAACATCAGCTATTTTCCTTTTAGGTATTTGTAAAACTAAAAATTCCTTCTGCAGTTCCTTTGATAGTTCATAATTATTCATGATTAGTTCTCCTTTCAGAGATATAAAACTAAACCTGATTCTCTTTTAGTTATTTCTAATGATATATTTTGACTATTTACATTTGATCTCTCATTCCAACTATTATTAATCCTCAAGTTCTTACATAGTTTCCAAAACGGATCCTTAAAGTTAGGGCAATTTTAAAGACTAAAAACATCCTATTTATTTAATCATTTGTTAGTGAGTATATAGTTAAGTTTCTACTAAACCCAATTTATTTTTATGTGTTCTTTTCTATTAATTAAATCTTTTATAACCTTTTCAAGTAAATTTGCTTAATAAGATGATAATAAAGTTAGATGTATCTTTCTGATTGATTCCAAAACTCTCATTTACGTCTAGTTGACACTAAACTCTCCTTTTAATATTTCCAATAGCAGAAAACATTATATCTTAATCTTTAAAATTTATTCTCATACTTTAATTAATTATTTAGGAGGGAGAGTTGAGAAAAACAGATTGTTCTTCTCAACTAAGTAATTTATAAGTTAATAATCTCTATTTTTTCAAAGACAAATTCTGTATCCGTTTCTCTAATAGATATTTTATATTCTCTATCCATGAAATGAAAAGAAATATGCCAATAGTCTGCATTTATCCTTTCAACTAGATCCCCATCTTCAGATGAAACTATCATTTCTGGTTCACTGAAACCATAAACATCAATTGCATCAACTATTCTTAAGATATCACTCCCTCCCTTTTGATATAGACTTTCAACTTTAGCAAGAAAGCCATTTTCTAATCTTACCCTGTTAAACTTCATCTCAAAGCAATCCCCCTAAATTAATTCATCAAAGTATTATATAAACTAGTAATACTTTTCCAAACATATTCTGTTTTTAAATTACATATTCCTTCTAACCTCCAAAAGCTTACAAAAATCGCTAATTCTTAACTCTTTTCTACTTATAAACACTATTTAAAAACTAGTACTTATTGAATAGATTTGAAATCTTAAAGGGGTAGGGGCTTGCCCCAAAAATAATAAGGGACAGGCTCCTTCTGTCCCTCACTCTACATGAAAATTACAATTTGTTATTTTTTAATAATTAATAATATCAGGATTGGTAATAATAACCACTAAGGAGGAAGTACTATGCCTAGTGGTCAGTGGTCATTCTTTACAGAGTACGCTATTTATGATTACATAAATCACCGTTTTAAAGAAAATCAACTTTATATAAACAAAATTGTTGATAGTGGTAAGCATATATACAATACGAAACAATTAAAAGTAGTCGAACTAGAAAACATTAACGATTCTTTTTTCCCAGACGTGAAAGGAATTAAAATCAAAGGTGACAGCAAATATAAAAGACCTGCTGAAATAAAATTCTTAACATCAAGCTTTAAATATCACCTAGAGAAAACCGATGATTTCCAAGAGTTTATAAAAAATAACGGTTGTATAATATCCTTGAGACACGACAAGATTCCCACCAGTCTTCATAATTACAATATCGATGTTTTTCAATTAGATATAAACGATTTTATAGGCTATTCAAGAGAGAATTTTGTTAGACTTTTGAACCGACAAATTAACTATCATAATGATAAGAAGATTTGGTTGATGTATGCACCATCAGAAAGAAACTTTTATAAGGGAACTAGTGAAGTTCCTCCGGCATATTTAAGTGGCAGATGGTGTCCTTCTAATAAGCTAAATAACTTTGATTTATCTAAGGATGACAAGGTTATCTTTATTAACACCAAGGGCAGCAGTTGGCAAAATGTTAAAAAAAAATTAAATTCAGATGGTGTGTTTTATGAAAAGTGGTTACTAAACGAAATATTTATTTGTACAGTAACTTCACCAATACGTAGTAGAAAAGAGTACTGTGACATACTTGGAAAAGATATACACGAACCCCTTTGGTATGATGAAACTATCGAGGGAAAGAAAGATAGAAGAGTTAAAAACGGAAAAGAAAACGTTATTAGATGGAATGAGGTTTTTGAGTTCCGAGTTGATACTCGGTTAAGTAACTTAAATATAAATCTAAATGAGTTTTCTTATGAAAATAAAGTATTTCATAAATTAGTTCATATAATTCTAAATGTATTTGCTGATTCTACTTCTCGTGAAATTGATCAAGAGACATATTCTTTATTTATTGAGTATATAGCAAAAATCCAGAACTACAAGACGAATAATTTGTTACCGTTGATGAATGAAGAAAACAACCTTAATTTAAATCAAGGAAACATCCATTAGTTACTCTAGTGAATAAAAGGACTACCAAAGATAATTCTTTTATATTATGAGTAACAAAGGATGTATCCTGCTTGCCATGATACCTACATTATCTCAATTGATTCATTTGATGATTTATCTTTTATATATCTTGAATTATTTGAGTAAATATTCTCTTTCAATTCCAATGCATGTGTATTAGCTATGTCCATAATATACTTTTGATTTAGCTCGTAGCCTATTGAATTTCTCTGTAGTTCATTGGCAACTCTCATGGTTGTACCTATACCACAAAAAGGATCTAAAATAGTGTCGTTTTTTAAACTAAATAATTTTATTAGTCTTCTTACCACCTCGTCCGGAAAAATAGCTTTGTGAAATTGATGTTTCGCAGAGTTAATTTTCCATATAGGATTTAACCATTCTTGAAGCTTTTCTTTAGGAATTCTATTCATTTCTTCATCCTGTCGTTGATCAATAGGCCCTCTATCTCTATTTCCTGGTTTTCTAAATACTAAGATGTGTTCAGTTAGTAAATCTGTATAAAGAAACGGAGCTATTCCATACTCTTTGAATTTCCCTTTTCCGACTGAACCTCTGATTAAAGATGCTTTTTCTCCTTTTTTAACTCCGTACTTTTCCCAAATAAAATGTTGATATAAATCTAAATCCATTTCTCTTGTAAAAAAATTAATTAAATCTGATTGTATTGGATATATTCTAGGCCTACCTGATTTTTTATACTCTCCTGTCCTTACATCAGCAATATTAATACAAATAAAGGAATCTATCTTTAACACTCTTATGCATTCATGCAGATGGAGCTTTAATTGATTTAGGTATTGCTGATATGTCATATTTAAGCCTAATTGACCAGGATTATCGTAATCTTTTAAGAACCAATATGGAGGACTCGTTACTATTAAATCGATGGTACTATTACCTATCTCACTCATGCTTGAAGAATCTTTGTTGTAAATAGTAATATCCAGAACCATTCAACTCCTTTTTGGTAATGGATATGCCTTAGGAAGGTTGTCTTATTACATAAATCTGGTAAAATATTAATCTTTCAAAATTATGAAGGGAAATTTGGACTTTATCCCAATCACTAACAAGAAAGTAAGGAAAAATCTTATCCCATCTGTTCCGCTTACCTTCTCAATCTTCTAAATCTATGAATAATAAAACTTCACTGTCGTCCCAACGTGAAACCTTTACTCTAGAAAATAAATAAAGCAAAGGGAATAGTTTTATCTCTATTTTAAGTACACAAGAACTATTCCCTATTGTTCAAAGTTCCACAACTACAAATACTGATTACAACATTTTACTAGAAAACCATCACACTAAGGATAACTAATTATTTCTTAAGTTTTCCTAATCTATCCCTCAACTTCTCATCACTAGCATAAATATAAAGTCCTTTAATCCCTCTCTTCATAAGAACATTAAGAGAATTCAATATAATTTTTTCTTTCACCTTTTCACTGTCTTCAAATTCATCTTTTCCCCGGTATGCTTCCGTGTCTTTGTAGTTCTCTGTGAGAATCTTTAATGTATCGGTTTTCTCATCATAAGAAATAGATGGCCCCAGGATTACTCCCACATAATTTAAGTCAAATCCCTGAATCGTGTAAATGGATCCAGCTTCTTTGATGGTACCTGCTTTTTCTGCCCATGTTTCGTTTCCATAATCAGCGTTCCAAGGAAGTTTGAAGCCCTCTTCTTCTACATAATAGTCTTGGCCATCTTTCTTATGTACGTAATCAAAGGTAGAGACAATCCTGGCAAGTTCATGCTGCTCATTTTTTTCCTGAATGACCTTATACATTTCAGCAGCTGAATCGAAAATTCGAAAATCATAATTTGGATTACTAGGTATGCTAGTAATCTTCTTTTTGACGAAGTGATCAATCCATTGAACCATTTGATTACTTGCTTTCATCCGAAATTGGTTAGTCAGTATATAGGGTTCTTCGGTATTGCATTCACCTAGAATATCTTGAAGCCTGCTTTCGTCCCAGTAACTTTTCATCTTAAGCACTTGTTTATCATCATAAACAGCTATAACAACCTTACTATGTCTAATAATTTCCTGTAATTGATTTTCCTCATTAAAGTTATTATACCGGTCTGGCTTGGTTAACAATAAATGTGCCTCATCTACCAAAACAATATCAGCTTTTTCCTTCAGATTTTTACGCCTATTTATAAAACTAGTTGGTTTATCAAAGCTTTTCTTACTAAGTGCTTTTACATTACCTGCTATTTTTTTATAGGTTTTAAGCATCTCCGAGTGATTTACTAATAAGTGATTATCCGTTTTATAAAGAACGGAGGACTTTTCTTTTGATAGTTCCTGTATTTTGTTAAAGACGGAACTTAATACAACACTTTTTCCTACACCCGCTTCACCTTTAATTAAAAATACAAACGTTTGGTCATCCTCGATATGCTGCTCACATACCTCGATAATTTTATTTTTAAGCTCAAGTTGCTCAATGGTTAACTCCTTAAAAGGTGATAACTTAAAAATATCCTTATTTTCAATAGTGCTGCTGGAGTGATCGACGATTTTCCTTGTCAAAAGCTCATTCCATATTTCCGTAAACAATTCTTCATTGTAATATTGTTTTTTATAGTAGTTATGCATCACGCTTTTGGTAGTCTGACTCTTGTTTTGCAATTTATAACGCTCATCAGCCAAAAAGTAATTAATTAGCTTGGTTTCGATATTGTATGTAGCAGACTGATTAAACTTTTCATGAATAATAAACGTCATCTTTTCAAGTGATTTCCGCTCCTGGTTACTAAGGTGATCCCTCATACGATTCCTTACGGCAACCGTCTCACCAATGTAGACCGTTGTATTATTATTTAAAAAGTACACAACAGGATAATCAACGTAATTTTCATTACTAATACTATCTAGTGAGTCCTTGTTAAATGGGAATGTTTTTATCTCAACTTGGCTCATAGGTAGATCTCCTCTTATTCAATACTTACTGTAGACTTACTTTTTATTAACAGGATATTTTATCGCATTCTTGTCCATCTTCTTATGTACTTCCTCTTCTAAATCAACATCTAATTTGTCAGCTAGTTGCAACAGATATATAAGTACATCTGCCATCTCTTCTTTTATATTATGCATAGATTCACTAGTAGCTTCCTCACTACTTCTCCACTGGAAGTTTTCAAGAAGCTCGTTTGCTTCTAGTGAGATCGATATGGCAAGGTCTTTGGGATTGTGGTATTCCTTCCAGCCTCGTTCGTCTCGGGATTGGGTGATCTTTTGGGTGATTTCTTTCATTTGTGCTCCTTTGATTTGTATATATTTGTAATTATATTTTAGCATTTTATTTTATTGATATGAAATTAACTTCTAGAGTTTCTCCATTACTGCATAACAAAAGAGAGTTGAATTTAATCTCAACTCTCCTAGTCGTTTTTTAGTACAAGGGAAAAAGGTTGCCCCAATCATACATTTGAATTGGTTAGGATATGACATTTTTTAACCAATCATTATTGAGCGAAACTTGACCCTCTGCTTTCCTGCTATTTGTGTACAGTTCATTCACCGTCATATATTTAAGTGAGGCTTTTCCTAATAAATTCATTAATTTCAATTAACTTTTCTTTTTTAATTTTTAAAGATGATAACGTTAAATCTTGAACTTTGTTATCTATAAATAGGTATGTCATTATATATTTCATATTAGTCGAAGAAGCCTTATACTCAATATCTGCAATTGGGGAGTAAGAAATTATAGTTTTTAAGTCTTCAACTAAATTATCATCTTCTATATCTACTTCAAAATAGTAGTAGATAGCTGCTATTATAATAGAAACTCCCATTAAGTATTTACTTTGACGCTGTTTATCTGTAGAGAGCATACTTGTTGAAAAAGGGTATTCAATTTGCTCAGATATCTTTAGAAGGAAATTATTAAATTCATCGAACCTTAACTTTAATACCTCAAGGCTCTCATCCTCATTTTCCTTATATTTTTTTGATTTTCTCTCAAGGAATCTCTTTGAAGCGGTGACACCATCTCTTACATTCTCTTGAAGACCTTCTTCTATTACGCTGAAGATTATACATATTTCCTGGTGATTCTTTTGTTTATCATTTCGTGATTTTGTAATGTTATATATCTTATATAACTTGGCTTCTTTTGTATTTCCCTTAGACAATATTGCTTCTTCGTTTTTCTCATTTTCGGAAATTAATACATTTATAAACCGGCTAATATATTTGCTTGTTTCAGAAAAATAAGTAGCCATTTCTATTTCCTGAATTTCAAGAGGTTTAGTATTCCTGTTATATCGCTTAAATAACTCAATTTCAACCTCTGGATCTTCAAAGCTTTCAAACTCTAATATTGATAGATGGCTTCCCAAAATTTTAATTTTATCTCTCTTTTCAAGTTCCGAGAACTTTTTATTCTCATAAAGTGGGTCATTTCCTAAAATTTCTAATTTTTTTAATGGGAATTTATTATTTATATATCTAAATATAGCATTTAAACGATGTTGTCCATCCATTACGTGCCTAATTTGAACATCATTTTTCCCTGATATCACTAGGAAAACTTCTGGGATGGGAATACCTACCAAAAGTGACTCAATGATAGAACTTTCTTCCTTAATAGATGACCGATATTTACGTTGATAATCAGGACTTAATACAATGCCTTGTAAGATCTCCATCTCTTGCTCTTCTTTCATCTCTTCTATAGATAGTTTTAAATACTTTTCTCCTTTTTCAATAAATTTAACTATATCTTGTATGGATATTAAAGGACGATTCGATTTAATGTTTTTCATTGATTCTTTGAAATTTGTACTTATCATTGATTTCCCCCCCCTTGCATTTCTTCATATTGAAACTTGATTGATTTAACTACATTATCTTTATCTGGATAAATATTCTCAAATGTAATTCCTAAATTAAATAACTCTTTCAATATATCTTTTTTGAAATTTTTATTTATTATGACCGCCTTACCATATTTCGTTAATTTACTTTTAAATTCTTCTTTATCTTGAGTAGAGACTTTTAAAAAACATCCTTTTTGAAAATGGATTCTTTCATTAGAATTTCCTAATTTAATAAAATACGATCTTGATGAATACCTTCTTACAGACTCAACTACAGTTGGATCAGAATAATCAACTAATTTTTCTCTTAAACTGACAGTATCAATATTATAGGCAAGAGAATCTATAAAATATACAATTGAGTGTTGATCAGTATATTCATATTCCTCAATTGCAAACAATAAGGAAATGAGGTGAGCTTCTGTGAAATCTAGGTAATCTGTCGGCAAACCAAAATGCTGCCCCTCAGCTCTTAACTCTTCGTTTGATTTTCCTTTTATTTCTCTGTCGTAATAAATTATCTTTTGTTTAAAGGCATTTTCGTATTTATCGGCATGAATTTCATAATCTTTCCCGTGCTTTCTATGTAAAGAGGGTAACAACTCATACGTGCAATTTTTTTGACCTCTTGACACAAAATTTTCCGCTGGATCTAACTCAGACACAAAGGCAATATAATCACTAAGATTAGATATATACTCAATATTAGATTCTTCAATTTCTATTAAACTAGATACTGTGCTAATTACGTTATAATCCTTCCATCTTTCTTTTTCCTCACGTTTATCATTAACCACGTCACTAATTCTCTGAAGATTAATTTCTATATCTGTATTACCGTCATAAGCAGCAATGTCTATTAAATCCTCTAATCTTAATTCCTGTAAAGTCTCTATATCTATTTTATTTGTTTCTTCTTCTTTTACTTCAATAAAATATGATTGCTTTATGTAGATTAAATTCTCTAAATAAAATTGAAATTCAGGGGTATCTTCTTTTAGTTCAGTATTGGATGCAAGTGCATCTTCTATTTGTTTGTCCTCCATATCTGAAAGGAATTGAATTTCTGTAAGATATTCTTGCATTATCCTTTTAAGTTCTTCATCATTCTCACTTAATTTTATTTCCTTAAGATTATCCAATTCAAAGATATTATCTATCGTTTTTTGCATAAAACCACCTCATAATTCCCCCAAAATGTATATTAACTATACTATATTTTTTTCTCTACTTTACCTCACTCACTACTGATCATTTGTGCTATCTTTATAGTCTGCAACTCTTTTTGAACATTGTTTATTGACGTAATACTACTCTTGGATCGTTTAGCCAATTCATTAGGTAGCTTTTGAAGCTTCTCTATAGAAGCATCTATATCTTTTTCTAAACTTTCATTTATATCTGCCCCAATTGTAGAACTGCCTTCATTTTCTTTCCAAAACTGAATTGCATTTAACGTATTATTCCCCATTTCCTGTATTGAATTAAAAAGGGATTTAGTTTTATCTACGGTAATTAAAACACTTGAAGATAGTTCAAAGGCTTTATGAGCTTCTCTAGTAGAATTCCTTAAATCTTCAATCTGGTAAATCAAGTTTGAGTTTAACTCTTGTTCAATCTGAAATAACAGTTCAATGTCTTTCTCTTTTTGATATTTTTCTACTAATAAATCTAATTTTTGATGAGAATCAGTCATCTCGTGTTTAATAACTGTTAATTTCTCCAAACCAAATAATATGCTATCAATTTCATTAAATTGAATTTGTGCGAAATCCAATTTAGTACTTATGTTATCTACGATAGGCAGCTCAACAAAAGTATTAACGCCTTTAACGACGTTAATTGCTGAGTTAAATTTACCTAGGGTATTCCTTATAGGAGCTAAATTACCATTTAACCACTCGACATTTTCTACTAATAAGTTAATATCCTGATTATAATTTTCTAGATCGCTAATTATTTTAGGTAGTTCTGCTTCTATTACTTTTAAAGAATTATTTCTAGCTTCATTGACTCGGTTCTGCATAGCTTTAATCTCTGCTTGGTTACCAACACTATTGTTTACACCTAATTGACTAGCTGTAAATCCGATTGAACCTGAAATTAGTATTGATGAAATAATTGCAATAGGAAACAAATATCTTTGAAATACCTGTTTTGGGTTAGATATAGATTTCTCCTTCTCCAATTCCATATGTGACTCTCTCCTCTAGCATTACGGGATTGCAACTTTATTGTAATTTATACAAACAACTTTTTTGCAGTGTTACCAATTATATTAGTTCCAACTCCATCTACAGCTCCGCCAATAAGACCACCGACCAATGGAACTGCCTTTCCAAGGTTGATAATACCTTTTTCACCAAACTTAGTAACTAGTCTTATACCTACAGCTTTGTTTATTGATTTTATAACTTCGCCCGGTATCTTCTTTATTGCCTGAGTTGCTAAAGCTGCACCAAGCTTTAAGCCAGATTGTTTTAAAATATCAGTTGCTGCTTGACCAGTTAGGCATACAAACACAAAAGTCTTTACTTGATCATCTTTTAAGTCATAACCTCTCATATGTGCTATGGTTGCTATCATTCTAATTTGCACGTACATAACAGAAGCTATATTTGCAGGTATTGCTACTGGTAGAGTTATTAATCCCCCCAGTCCAGTAAGGAATCCACTGGTTGCACCTTTGGCATTTTGCCATCTAATTAAACTATCAATAGCTTTTTCAACATCTGAATGCTTACTTAAATAGCTTTCTGCTAAATCAGCTGCAGTATCAGTACCAGGCAAGCCATTAACTGCCTTCTCATATGACCAATCCAAAACTTGTGTTATTTTACCCTCTGTTATTGCTGACATTGGAATCATTCCTTTTATCTATTAAAATAGTAACTTTTGAATATTTCACCTTTTATAATAATTTTTCCGCTTGAATTCTACAATATTCTACCATATATTACAAAATTAGGAGTTAAAAATTTAAGTTTTCTACAAATCCTGATACAATCTTGAAATCAGCAACATTGGGACAGACTGATGTCACTTTAAGAACTATTGTACAAACTTCTCTATCACGTTACGCTATTTGCTAATCTGTACCCAAAACTGTTACAGATATTAATGATGCGCATGTGTTGTAGTTTCTTACATGCTAATTAAATAATAAATTCCTTTCACACAATAAAATAAAAAAAACCCGCCACTTTGAACTGCACCAAAATTGTTAGACAAAAAACTAACAATGGAGGTGCAGTTTTTTTTATGGCTAAATTTACATTTGAGGACAAGTTATGGGCAGTAA